>JALVDG010000091.1 GCA_027009095.1 Thiotrichaceae bacterium | reverse complement strand
CTATCGTCAAAGACATTTGAATCAAATAAAGTAAAAGGCTTATATTTTATCGGTGAAACTGTCGATGTCACAGGACATCTCGGAGGATATAATTTTCAGTGGGCCTGGTCTTCTGGCTGGTGTGCAGGTCAGTATGTGTAATACATCAATCTTCTCCAACCATTGCCATTGCTTCTTCTAACAATTCCACCCCTACCCCTTTTTTATGTGCATTTTCACTAATATGTCTTCTCCATGCTTTTGCGCCTGATTGCCCTAAAAACAAACCCAATAAATGTCGGCTCATATGCTTTAGCTCAGAACCTTGTTTAATCTGCTCTTCCACATAGGGAAAATATTGCCTCAATACTTGTTTCCGAGTCAGCACTTCCGACTTATCGCCATAAATAGTGCTATCAACCTGCATTAACAAATAAGGATTATGATAAACCTCACGCCCTAGCATGACCCCATCAACATAATGCAAATGATCAACGCAAGCAGCTATTGATTTAATCCCCCCATTGATAATAATCTCCAACTCTGGGTACTCTTTCTTGATTTGATAGACTAAATCGTAGTTTAACGGTGGAATATCTCTGTTTTCTTTAGGACTCAAACCTTTCAACCATGCTTTTCGCGCATGCACAATAAAAGTCTCGCAACCAGCCTCTGACACTACCTTGATAAAATCACGCAAGCTTTCATCTTCATTTTGATCATCAATACCAATGCGGTTTTTTACCGTAATTGGAATATCAACCGCCGAACGCATTGCATCAACACATTCTGCAATCAAACTTGGTTCAGCCATCAAACATGCACCAAAAGCACCTTTTTGAACACGCTCACTAGGGCAGCCCACATTAATATTCACCTCATCATAACCATAGTCTTCAGCCATTTTTGCACATATCGCCAAATCTCTAGGATCACTACCACCTACCTGCAAAGCGATAGGATGCTCAAATGAATCAAATTGCAGATACCTGTGATTATCTCCCCGAATTAATGCACTGACTGTCACCATCTCAGTATACAGCCACGCATTCGCTGACATAATCCGCAAAAAATAACGCTCATGGCGATCAGTCCAATCCAACATGGGAGCCACACAAAAACGACGAGAACTTATAGCCACAACAACACTCAAGGAAAAAGAAGAAAATTATATAGAAAGACGCTACACTATGCGTCTTTTTTTACATATGAGATTTTTAAATACAAAGACCTCAACTAAAAGGCGTATGGCAAAAAGCCATCAACCTAAAAATAAAAATTATTCATTTAAAACGGGGAAACACAATGGAACCACAACAAGCAATAGAAACAGGCAACTGGGTCGCACTCATCGCCTACATGGGATTTAGCTTCTTTGTAGGCTTTACCATCGGCTACGCTTTCAGGACATTTTTAAAATTTGTTTTTTTTCTTAGCGGTGCTATTTTTATTTTACTCTTCCTACTACAGTATAACGGGATGATTGATATCAACTGGGCTATCTTTGAAGGTGCATATGACAGCTTAATCGCTTGGATTTCTCCACATCTTGGCGGTTTAAAAAACTTCATAACGGCTAATTTATCTTCAGCCGCAATGGCAGGTCTTGGTTTATTCCTTGGCTTTAGAAGAAAATAATCTTTAGACAATGGATAGACACAGCAAGTCACTGCATCTATCCATTAGTCTTATGCGTAGTTTTACCTATATCATAGCAACAAATTTTAGACTATCTTTTGGACTGGGGCATGGCTAGACTGGCAACCCATAACTATTTCAAACTCTAAGAAACACCAATAATTTTCCAAAAAATACCGTGAAGTGCACTTAAAAAATGAAATTTAATATAAGCAAGACACTACTTACCTTCCTTTTTGTATTGCTCTCAATCATCACAAACATGAGCAGTAGTTATGCTCTTGAGGCTGACAAGCTATTAAAACCCAATAAGGCATTTCAAGTTTCTGTCGATTCTAGCGAACCTAACTTTATCGTTGCCACTTGGAAGATTGCGGATGGCTACTATATGTATCGCAAACGCTTCTCTTTTAGTACAGATACAGAAAATGTTAAATTAGGCAGCCCAATTTTTCCAGAAGGTGAGTCTAAGGATGATCCTGGATTTGGTAAAGTCATTATTTTTCGACATAGTGTATCGATTAAAATACCTGTTAAAAACAACAGTAACACTCGCTCTATTAACCTAAAAACTGTATCGCAGGGCTGTGCTGACATAGGAGTCTGCTATCCTCCACAGAAAGTTACTGCCTCTGTTGAACTAGCCAAGACACCTGCAAATATAACTCAATCCAAAACACCAAGCTCAGCCTCTGATCTTGCTAGCCAATTAGGAATACCAAGCCTTAATAAAAAAGGCAAAAAAAGTGGCGGAGTCCTCCCGCCTGACGAAGCCTTTGCTTTTGATATAAATGCTATCGACAAACAAACACTTAATGCTCACTGGCAGATCACACCAGGGCATTATTTATATCAACACAAAATTAAATTCTCTGTTCGTAATAGCAATGACATCACGCTAGGCGAGTGGACACTGCCCAAAGGCAAGAAAGAGAACGACGAATACTTTGGCGACATTGTTATCTACGACAAAGACTTTGATGTCAAACTTCCACTCATCGGTAGCGCAGACAATGTTACGATAAAAACAAGCTACCAGGGCTGCTCGAAATTAACAGGTATTTGCTACCCCCCACAAATCAAAACTCAAAAGATTGATCTTAGCTCGGCAAAAGCTGCAAGCCAAAACGCAGTATTAACGCCTGCATCAACAACCTCAGCAACAACAAACAACAAGGACAAAGTTTCTGAGCAGGATCGATTTGCCAATATACTCAAAGACAATAACTGGATTACTATTATCGGATTATTCTTTATAGCAGGGCTCGCACTTACTTTTACTCCTTGCGTCTTCCCAATGATTCCTATTTTATCGGGTATTATTTCTGGACAAGGAAAAGATATTTCCAAGAAAAAAGCATTTGTACTATCTTTAGCTTACGTTATCCCAATGGCACTTACCTACGCCGTAGTGGGCGTATTAGCAGGACTTAGCGGTGAAAGCCTCACCTCAGCATTACAAACACCTTGGGTTATTGCCAGCTTCGCCTTCCTCTTTGTTATCCTTGCCCTTGCCATGTTTGGGTTTTATGAATTACAAATGCCCTCTAGTATTCAAAATAAACTCAGCAGTATCAGTAACAACCAAAAAGGTGGTACATTATTAGGTGCAGCAATTATGGGCATGCTATCAGCACTTATTGTTGGTCCTTGTGTAACAGCACCACTGACAGGCGCACTTATCTTTATCGCAGATACTAAAGACGCATTACTCGGAGGCTTATCGCTCTTTATGCTTGGCATAGGCATGGGCGTACCTCTTCTTATTATTGGTACTGCCGCGGGAGAACTATTACCTAAGGCTGGTGCATGGATGGACAAGGTAAAAGCAGTCTTTGGTGTAGTTATGCTCGGACTTGCTATCTGGATGCTAGAACGTATTGTACCTGTAGAGATAACCATATTACTCACAGCAGCACTGCTTATTGGCTCCGCTATTTATATGAAAGCCATCGACCCGCTTGATTCAAGCAATTCAGGCTGGGACAGACTATGGAAAGCACTCGGTATTATTCTTCTTGCCTACGGACTTATGCTGATGATTGGTGTTGCAAGAGGCACTAATAGCTTCTTCAAACCACTAAAAAGCAGCACCACTCAATACATTGGCTCTTCTATTGGTGGCAATACGACCGCTGCAGCAGAGTCACTGGTATTTAGCCCTATAAAAGGAATCAAAGGACTAGACTTAGCCTTAGACACCGCATCGGCACAAAATAAAACATTAATGCTCGATTTTTATGCTGACTGGTGCATCTCTTGCAAAGAAATGGAGCATAAAGTATTCACCGATCCTCGCATTATAAAAGCACTGGAAAATACCGTATTAGTTCAGGCTGATGTAACAAAAAATGATGATATAGATATTGCTCTAATGAAGAAATTTGGCTTATTTGGACCTCCAGGTATTTTATTCTTTGACACTAAAAAACAAGAATACCGCTCCTTTAGAGTCGTTGGAGAAATGACAGCCGATGAATTTTATACACACATCAATGAATTTTTAGATCAACAAAAATAACAATGGACTTGAACACAAGCCATCCTAAGCTAAAACCTGAATCAGTGACTTCACTACGGCACAGTGAATAAGCTATTGATTCATCACGGGTTTAAAAAATACCCGCTTAACCTAAGGATGAAGCTAAGATTTTTAAAAATCCCGTGCTAAACCAATATCTTCCCCCCCCGTTATCCGCATTGAAGTCAC
>JALVDG010000090.1 GCA_027009095.1 Thiotrichaceae bacterium | reverse complement strand
AAGATTTTATTACGAAGTATTTGCCTGTAATGAGATTTTTAGACTCAATTTATCGATCCATAGATGAGTCACTATGTAAAGGATTTGTTTATCATCTGCCTATGATAAACTGGCTATATTCAATGACGAGTTAATGTGCTATGAAATTTCTTGATGTTAAAACAGATTATGCGTTTAAAAAGGTATTTGGCTCTAAAGACTCTGTGCCTGTCTTAATCAGCTTTTTGAATGCTATTTTAGATTATAACGATAGCTTAAAAATAAGTGATTTATCCATTGTAGACCCCTATCAAATCCCCTTACTTCGCGGGATGAAAGATACCTTTGTCGATGTCAAAGCGACCTTAAGTAATGGTAAACAAATTATTGTTGAGATGCAGGTGTTGAATGTAAAAGGCTTTGAAAAGCGTATTTTACACAATGCAGCGAAACAATATTCTCAACAGCTAAAGCGGGGTGAAGATTACACCCTAATCAACCCTGTGATTGCCTTAACGTTTACCGACTTCAATATGTTTGACGATAGTGAAGACTATATTAGTCAGTTCCGTTTATTAGAACGTAAACGCTATATTGAATACACCGATGATGTAGAGCTTATTTTTGTAGAGCTACCAAAATTTAATAAAGACATCGACTCATTAACAAATATCAAAGAAAAATGGGTTTATTTTCTTAAAAACGCAGGGAGTTTGGACTATATACCTGATATCTTGTCAGACCCTTGTATTACACAAGCCTTCTCCATCATTAATGAAGCGGCATTAAGTAAAGAAGAATTAGAGCTACAAGAAAAGCGCTATGATTTTATTCGCCTACAAAAAGGCGCACTTGCCTTAGCGAAAGAACAGGGTATTGAAGAAGGGCTTGAAAAGGGTATTGAGCAGGGTATTGAGCAGGGTATTGAGCAGGGTATTGAAAAAGTTGCCAAAAATATGTTAGGGGCGGGTATGTCCCTGCAAGAAGTTGAGCAACTCACTGGTTTAAACCCGCAACAGCTTGAGCTACTTAGGAACAAAACCTAAAAATTGCTAGTAACTGCTTGGGTTGCTAGCTGAGTAGTCACAATTGGTATTGATACAATATAAGGAATGAGCACGAAACAACTTCTCGTATTATTCCATTGCCATGCGTATAGCATCGGGTATTCTTATCGGTTTAAATTTAATGGCATCAACACAAACAATAATAATATTAGCAGTTGAAAGGAGCTCTGGGCTTTCATCTTGATTATCACGAAAAAGTTGCTGGTAGATTTCAATACTGCTGCGTCCCATTTTTTTAATTTCGGCAGTTGCTAATACCATGTCATTAAAACGTGCAGGCTTTAGGTAAGTTATGTTTGCATTGCGTACAACGAAAATAATATTTTCTTGTTGACGTAACTCGTCTTGCTCATAGCCTAAGCCACGCAACCATTCTGTACGCGTACGTTCAAAGAAATTTAAATAGTTTGAGTGATATACAACGCCTCCTGCATCTGTGTCTTCATAATAAACACGAATAGCTAAAGTATAAGGCTTATTATCAGGGGCTTTGTTTATCATGGACTGTATTCTCGTTAAATTATGGGTACGCTTTGTTGGCTTTATCCCCGTTTATACCTGTGTTTTTACCGCTTAATTGCTCAAAAATGGGGAGTTTTCCAGCCATCTGTCAATTTGTATAAACTATCCTCGTTTCTCTGTTCAGAATAGTTTAGCTCAACAATAATACACACATAGATTGATGCAGAGCAGGAAGCTAGCAAATAATAAAAACAAGGAACAGCATTGGTAATTAATTGATTAGACAACTAATTATTAAACGCACCATTTAGATTAAGGCAATGTCATTATGAAAACAATATTACTATCAATCAGTGCTTCACTATTTATTCTTAACGTCAATGCAAATGAGTTAAACACAACTAGCTGGAATTTTCCAAGCCCAGATCAGCAGCAACTGTCTATTAATAGATCATTACTTTTTTGTGATGCTAACCCAACAAAATGCCCCGTTGGTTTGAGTCAAAAAAAGGGTGCAAGAAAACTAGGTTCAGACTCTTCTTTAGTTGATCCTAAAACGAGTTCTTCTGCTAACAATATTAGCGTAGTGCTTGCAGGTGATAATAGTTCAGTAACATTAAGCACCAGCCAAGACGCTAAAGATAACATCATGAATACCGAAGCGAGTGTAGACCCTGTGATCGACTATAACCAAGTCCTAAATTATACCAATAAATAAAATCAGGTGATAGGCAATGTAAAGCCTACTTGTCTGTCACCAATAATATAGCCAGTCAGTATTTCAAATTAAAATAATACACCGAAATTAGATGACTCACTGTCCTATTAAAAGAAGTTAATGCCATGAAAAATATATTCTTAATTACTGCTATCTCATCTTTGGGTTTATTAGCGGGATGTTCTAATAATTCTCGTCATTATAACGAAGTTGAACCCTTACAAGGACCAAGTATTACAGAAAATAATACGCATTATACCTCTGGGTTATCGTGTGTATCAGACCGCATTAAGTTGTCTCGCAAGGTTAAAGTCACTATCGGTCAAATCCCTGATAAAACGGGAAAAGTTAACTCAGCAGAAGGCTACAAGATAACACAAGGTGTTGAGTCAATGGCGATAACCGCGTTGAGTAAAATAAAGGCGATACAAGTTGTTGAGAGACGAAATATTAGCGCTTTTAATACCGAAACAGCATTAATGGAGAAAAAACGGATCGGAGATAATCGTCGTTATAAATTATCAAATGGGCGTTCTATTCGCTATAAGCCAATGTTATCAGGAAAAGTTCACAGTGCTGATTATTACATCACTGGTGCTGTTACTGAGGTAAATTACAACATCTACAGTGGCGGTAAGTTATTAAATGTCTCTGGATTAGAGTTTGGTTCTAAAACGGTCATGATGAATGTCGCGATGGATTTAAGAATTGTGAATGTGCAAACACTTGAAGTGATTGATTCTATCTCATTACAAAAACAATTTGTGGGTAAACGTACCAAAGCAGGGCTGTATCGTTTTATTGATAGAGAGCAACTTGCTTACGATGGAGGATCAAGTATAGATGAACCCATTCAAATGGGTGTGCGTTCTTTAGTTGAACGTGGCGTTGCTCAGTTAATCGGTAGTTTATTTAATGTCAGAGTGAATGAGTGTTACAGCGACGATATAAAAATCAGATAAGTATTATTTTTTAAGCAAAAGTAAGTGTTAAGTAAAGTTAAATTTTTAATCCCCCCCAGTTAAAAATAAGGAAAATCAAAATGAAAAAGTCAATTTTAGCAGTATCAGTAAGCCTAGCATGTGCATTTGCAGCAACAACAGCAAGTGCAGACTATCCTGAAGTAATTATCGATAGTGAGGTGTTGTTAAACTACGATAAAGATATTGATATGAGCGATGCTATTAATATCCCAACCGTTGAAATCGATCAAGATGCTGATGTTTCTATCAATCAGTTTAACCATGACTCTCCTGTTTCTGCGAATGGAAGTGTTGTTAATAACAGACCAACAGGCGTTAATGGTCAGGCAATTACCGATCTTAAAGTAAATGTAACCGCAGTAGGCAATAATGCATCGGTTGATATTGATACAGATAATGCGGTTATCGGAGCGGTACAAGGTAATCAAAACGGTGGCGCAACAGCAACGGGCAATATCAGTGGAAATCGCGTTGATTTAGATAGAGTTAAGAATGCTGATGGCGTTGAAGTAGATGGCATTGTTGAGCTAAATGTAACGGCTGTAGGTAACAATCTAGCGGTTAATTCAGTTGATGATGAGCGTTTAGACGGTACAACAATCGGCTCTATGCAATTTAATTACGATAGCCCTGTTAGAGCAAGTGGTAGTATCACAGGTAATGGTTTTGGCGTTGATCCTGCGGGAACAAGTGTAGTTGTACCAAGAGGAAGAGATCCTAAGCTAACAGTTACAGCAGTAGGTAACAACTTAAGTACAATTTTGGGTACTTCAGGCTCAATGACACAAATTAATCGTAACAGTGAGGTAAGAGCATCAGGACTTATCGCTCGTAACACGGGCTTTGTTGGTCCTGTTAGCCTAGATGTAACAGCTGTAGGCAACAACATATCAATCAAAGCACCAACAGCTGATTAAGCTAAAAAAACATCCTAGATAAAAATAGGGTAATAAATAAGGCGGGTTTGCGATGGAATGCGAATCTGCCTTTTTTTGTTTTAGTAACTGATGTTACGCAGTTGCTCTTTAGAATATCAGTGAAGATTTTCGTAGCCCTTTTAAATTTAGGTTCTTTCACTCTATTCCGTAACAGGGCTACGACTTACTTTCTTTTGCGTCGCCAAAAGAAAGTAAGCAAAG
>JALVDG010000089.1 GCA_027009095.1 Thiotrichaceae bacterium | reverse complement strand
GGAGCAATCCCTCCAATAGTAATGCCTGATTCTGCATATAAAAATCTTGTTTACACGCCTGTAACGCCTTGTCGAATACTAAGCACTAAAATTCTTTCTGGGACAACTCGAGCATTTCACGCGCATGGTACTGGAGCGGTAATGAGTACTCAAGGTGGCAACCCGGGAGGGTGCATGTCAAACAACAATAAAGATGCTTTTGGTTATGTCTTTAACATTACCGTGCATCATACAGCAGCACATGGGCATATACGAATATTTCCAGCAAATAAAACCGGATCAGTTACATCTATTGTGAACTTTATTTCCGGTGCTGCTGTAGCAAATAGCTCTGTTGTTAAAACATCTATTAATTATGGCAAAGATTTTAAAATATTTGCGGCACGTGATGCAAATGTAATTGTAGATGTAATGGGATATTTTGACAAACCAGCAAAAGCAATGCCTGATACATATACTGTAAAGACAAGTGTAACACTTGCTAATAATACAAGGAAAGTAATTTTTACCCCCAGTTGCCCAATAGGCTACCGTTTAATTTCAGGGGGAAGTTTTTCTAGTCTATGGGGGATGAATCTAAACAGTTCAGTGGCGAATAGCAGTGGTGTGGGAGTAAATGTAAATGCTAGGAGCTGGCGGTGTGATGTTGAAAATAACAGTGGGGCTTCGGCTACAAGCACTTGTTATGGTTACTGCTTAAGAATACCAGGAAAGTAGAGGATTATAGTGCTTTTTACTTCATTGACAGGTAATTTTATTGGCACGATAATTGCGGATTGCAATTAGTTATTGACGCTTTTAAAAAAGCCATTTTTTGAGTCAAGATCATTTCAAGCCTTGGTTTATATAGTGCCTGAACGAAACTCTGTTTTTATAACTAATGTTTCTGTTCAGTCACTATATTTCTAAGGAGGTCATTATCCAGACGTTTCTCAAACGTAAAGACCTTAATAGCTACTGCTGGCTGTATAACCCCAAATTTATATTCTTTTCGGTCAAAAATCTCCCATTAGAGACACTCCTTGTTTTGCGAATAGCTATCAGATGATCTTGAGCTTTTGCGTGATTAAACACCTTTATTATTTATCAAATAACTTTAATTGGTTCATGCAAGAAGCTAAAAGTTACACTTGATAGCTTTAATATAGGATCTTGAAATACGATAGAATACTGATTTAGGGAGGTGATTTGATGAATTTGAAACCAAAACTTGAGTTATTAACCGTAAAAGTATTATAGTGAACCGTCTTATTAGGATGATCAGAAAGAATATGAAATTTGTTATTAGTCTAATCCTCTTTTTTACGGGAATACTTGTTGTACTAGTTAATCTTTTCGATAGCTCTATCTCTACCAAGACAAATACTCATACTGCCAAACCTCAAGAAACTCGTAATGATAGTAAGAGCAACACACACCATATTCCCTTAAAGACTCAAGCAGACGTAGATATTGATAAAGTGGTTACATCCAAAAATACCAAAAAATTTCATATGCTTCCTGATTCTAATAGAGGGAAAAATGAAAAACTAACAAAAAAAAATATTGATGCCGTTAACTCTCATCTTTCAATATCAAAGATATTTAATTTTCCTCCCATTGACCCTGATAATTATTTCAAGGGAGCTAAGCAAAATATTGAAAGACAACAAGCGCAATTAATCGGTGAATTTATTTCAGTTAATACGCCTAAATTAGCAGTTAAAAAGACACAAATTAACAGAATTCTTACTGGTGTAAACCAGTCAGAAGAAATACTAAAAAAATCTAGAGCTGATCTAGAAGAATTTACCATTGAAACTGAAGATGTAAACAATAGTGACTTTACTCCCCTGGAGATTGGAGAATTTATCCCTGTTGTTATTTCAAGCAATGAATTTGTATCAATGTCTGCTGAAAATTACCAAACAATAGAAATCGGAAACTTTGTTCCTGTTTCAATTGAACAAAATCTATTCACACCACAATAAACTTACTTAATAATCAAGGACGTAAATTATGATAAAAGCAATTCTAAAACTCGTTATTATATTTGCAATCACTCATTCAACTGTTGCTAATGCAGAGCTATTTTGGAAATCTGGAAAAATTATTTCTATGCTCTCTGGTCAACTCTATTCGGGCTGCATGGTTGCGCTTGATAAAGAAATTGGATTTGACTGCCCGGGCAAGTGGGTTTCTCTTGACTGCAAAGGATTATTTGATGATAAGAATAAAGAAACAGGAAAGAAAAAATTTGCCTTAGCTTTAGCTGCTGCTCAAACAGGAAAAACTGTACATTTATTAGTGAATAACTTACATAAAGCAAATGGCTTCTGTGTTGCTAAACGAGTTCAAGTGTCTTACCGCTAGAAACTATTTATGTATTCATCCCTAAGCTTTGTAAAATACATCAAACCCTTTTCACAATAATGATTAGAAGCTTTTAGTGAGTATTTATCTTACCCTGCTATCCAAAAGATCCATGGAGGATCTACATCATCATGCGGAATTTATATAAGTATATTTTTATTGGGTCTATCTACTTCTTCTCAACTCAGATTTTTGCCGTACCTTCTGCAGGAATCTTGCAAAGACTCACCCAAACGAATGGTTCGGTTGTTTACGCTATCCAAAAAGGTGATGAATGGAATAATTGGATGGAAACCCATGATGGTTACACAATTAAAAAAAATCCAAACGGAAATTGGTATTATTATTTGCCTAAAAAAATGCTTGCTGGAAAAGTAAAGAATAAAGCTATTTTGGCAAATCAACCTCCTCCACCTTACCTTAAAAAAGGTATTCGAGAGAAGCCAAAAACACATCCAATACGTTTTATACCCAAGAAAAAAAAGAAGTCTATCTGGCAAAAAAAAGCAACAGGCTTCGAGGGTAATGTATTATTCATATTAGCAGATTTCTCAAATAAAAGAGGCAGTACAACAGAAACTAGCTGGTCAAATTTTATAAAAGAGAATATTGCTGACTATTATCATAAAGTTTCATATAGCAACGTCACACTTAAACCAGCAAAAGAAACTTTTGGCACGCAAAACAATGGTGTTATTGGATGGGTTACTATTGGTAATTATCACCCAAATACCAAAGGTGATCTTGGTACAGCAAACGAGATAATAACCAAAAATGCTATTATTGCAGCTAATCCATTCATCAACTATGCGTCCTATGATAAAAATCACGATGGTTTCGTAGACTCTCGTGAGCTTGCTATTGTTGTCATTGTTGCTGGATACGAAAGCTCATACTCTGATTATTCTCCAGGTGTTTGGGGTCATGCATATTACTTAGCTTACCCACCTGTAGTTGATAATGTCATAGTAGGCGCTTATAAAAATGGTTTTGGATACGCTCAATTTGGTGAGATTCACCAAAGCAAACTGAGTGATCGACATCAGGCGACTATGGGCATTATGGTGCATGAACTAGGTCATTTAATTTTTGATTTCCCTGATCTTTATGATATTGATGGTTCTTCTAAAGGTATTGGTGCGTATGGTGTTATGGGGTTTGGCTCATGGGGAGCCAAAAAGAATGATAACTATGCTGGTGAGACACCCGTCTTTCCTAGTGCCTGGATACAATATTATTATGGTTGGGCAAATGGAAAGGGAGATTCCTTTCAAAATATTACAGCGGTTAGCTCGCCAAATGCAAATAATCACAACACCGTTCTTCATTATTCAACAACTAATCCCAATCAATATTTTTTGCTTCAAAACCGCCAAGATCAAGGTTATGACAGAGGTCTTGAAAGATATTTAGGTGCAAATTTTAAAGGTGGCTTGCTTATTTATCATATTGATGAGTCCCAATTTGATAATTCTAATGATACTCGTCGTTTAGTTGATGTTGAAGAAGCCAACGGATCAGATTTAAGTTTTCCTCCCTATTCAAGTGATAAACATTTTTGGCGCCAGGGTAATGCTGTCACTTTCAATAATGATAGTCATCCAAATAGTAAATTAAATAATGGTGATCCTTCAGGTGTTAATATTAATTCTATTTCAAGATCAATGGAGAATATGTCGGTTAATCTTGAAAGCTCTACTCAATGGCTTGAGCCTGTTATTGACTTAATATTAAATTAAATAGTGTTATCAGATAAGTAACGTAGCTATCAGTTACTTTTACTCAGGGACGGCATAAAGCAATCCGCCATTATTACACAGAACTTTTGCTCCCAGGAGTATAAAAATTAAGTAAGAATAGTGGATTTTACTGCGCTACCCTGATGTTTGCAGGCATGTAATTTGGTAATATGTAAAACTTTTTTAATTTTGCTTTTTCCGTGGTAAATATGAAAAATTGTATTGTTGTTTTGGGGATGCACAGATCAGGAACATCTGTTTTGACAGGACTGATGTCAATTCTGGGTG
>JALVDG010000088.1 GCA_027009095.1 Thiotrichaceae bacterium | reverse complement strand
CTTGCTTATTTCAAGGGGGGGGATTTTTATACGTTAAATGATGAGCCACAACCGCACGTCGTCGTTGCATTGGGGTTACGAATAACAAACTGGGAACCTTCTAGTCCTTCAGTGTAATCAATATCTGCACCCGCAAGATATTGAAAGCTCATTGGGTCTATAAGTAAAGTAACCCCATTATTTGTCACGCTGGTATCTCCATCGTTGATATTTTCATCAAAGGTAAATCCATATTGGAAACCTGAGCATCCACCACCTGAAACAAAAACACGAAGTTTTAGATTATCGTTTTGCTCTTCTTCAATGAGTGTTTTTACTTTAGCTGCTGCTGCATCTGTAAAGTTGAGAGGAGCATCCGAGGGGCTTGCTGTTTCAACTGCTGTTTGTGCTGACATGATATTTCTCCTAAATTTTGACTAGCATCTTGTATCGAATGGTATCTAACTCTATTGCGTTATGCGAGTAAGGGTATTTTTAAAAATGGTATTCGGTAGCTACTACTCTATCTCTTAGGCTACAGAACATATAATGCTCATCCCGCTTAAGTTGATAGTTTATCTTTGCAAATATCTTAAAAATCTATAGTGATTGTAACTACTCGGCATAATCGGTAACTGCTCAGATTGCGCTCTATTTTGTTCGAGTTCAAGGCAAAAAGGGCGGAGTTTACTAAGTTGAGCACTTTTAACGTAGCAATCGGGTAAAATAGAGTAGCAAGCTGCGTAGTTACAAGTGATTATGCTTTTTCATTCTCTGATTCATCATTATTAGTAGACTTGACGGCAGCTTCTGCTGTCTCAGTGAGTTCTTGATGCATTAGTTTGCCATTGACACCTGCACCTACCGCCATTTCGAGTAAGTTGTAGTGTAAGTCTCCATTAATGCGGGCTTTTGGGTGTAATTCAACTTTTTTTGTTGCAATCACATTGCCATCAATACGTCCATTAGCATATATTTTTGCAGTATGAACATCGCCTATTATACGACCTTTCTCGCCTAATATAAGG
Source organism: Thiotrichaceae bacterium (assembly GCA_027009095.1). Classification (GTDB taxonomy): domain Bacteria; phylum Pseudomonadota; class Gammaproteobacteria; order Thiotrichales; family Thiotrichaceae; genus JAGLBW01. The sequence continues at coordinate 3,375 of JALVDG010000088.1, read as the reverse complement.
GTTGAGTCAGGGTCGTCGGAATGGATATTACCTTCAACCATACCATCAATACTAAAAGCGCCCGTAAAATCAATATTGCCCATAATATTAACGTTTCCACCAAGCCATGTTTCAATTCTAGGCTTATCATCTGTCTCTTTTTGGGTAGTAGCTGTCTGTTGGGCTATTTTCTTCTTTCCAAACATATTTCCCCTCCTTCGGAGTGCTTTATTTTAAGGTAATAAAGCAGGTTGCATCAATGCAGTTGTTTCGTCAAAGCCAAGCATTAGATTCATATTTTGAACGGCCTGCCCAGCAGCACCTTTTACTAAATTATCAATAACGGATAGCACCACAATGCGTGATCCTGTTGTAGGACGATGAGGTGATATGCGACACATATTGGAACTTTTAACTGATCGAGTCTCAGGATGAGAGCCTTTTGGTAAAATGTCAACAAAAGGTTCGTTTACATAAAAGTCTTCATATAGCGTTTGTAAGTTTAAATCTGCCTCGTTTCCTGTTCGCTCTTTAACATAAAGCGTAGCATGTATGCCACGAATAATGGGGAGCAAATGAGGAGTGAAGTTAAGATCAACGGTTTCTCCCGCAGCGAGTGATAATGTCTGTGCTATTTCAGGTTGATGGCGATGACCATCAACTGCATAAGCTTTAAAGCTCTCGCCAGCTTCACTCAGTAAAGTGCCAACATTAGCTTGTCGTCCAGCGCCACTGATTCCTGATTTAGTATCGGCAATAATATCATCCAGTTGTATTGCTTTTGACTGGATTAATGGTAAAAGGGCTAAAGTAACGGCTGTTGGGTAGCAACCTGGGTTGGCGACTAAGCGTGCATTTTTAATACGTTCACGATTTAATTCAGCTAGACCATAAACGGCTTCTTCGACTAGCTCAGGGCAAGCATGGGTCATACCGTACCATTTGCTCCAGATATCAATATCTTTGATACGAAAATCAGCCGCTAAATCAATTACTTTTGTTCCCGCTTCTAATAAAGCGGATGTTTGTTTCATTGCAATACCGTTGGGAGTTGCAAAGAAAACAAGGTCACAATCTGTTAGCTCATCACTATTAGGATCACTAAAGCATAGGTCAATAAAGCCTCGTAAGTTAGGGAACATCGCATCGACACGCATACCAACATTTGAGCGTGAAGTAACAAATGAAATGTCTACATGAGGATGTGTGGCGAGTATTCTTAGAAGTTCAACGCCTGTATAACCTGTAGCACCGACAATGCCTATTTTTTTCATAATAATTAAGAACTTTAAATTAGAAGGATTGTAACGATTCAGCTTGTACTCTATTTTGCTCGATTTCTGCGTTGTAAAGCGCTTATTTATACTTAAATAAATTCCGCTCTATTTGTCTTGAAATAAAAAAGCCAAAATACAAGTAGTTACTAAGTTACATATGCTGAATAGTGTTACGAAGAATTTTATTTTAATTGCTTTCTTCTGAGCATATCTTTTTTGAGTAGAGGTTTTAGCTCTTTCATTGCTTGCTCATAAACTTGACGTTTAAAGTAAACGACTTCTTTTGCAGGGTAGGAGTAGTCTACCCAACGCCAACCATCAAACTCAGGTATTTTAGTGGCACGCAAATTGACGCTATTGTCTGTACACGTTAAACGTAATAAAAACCAACGCTGTTTTTGACCAATACAGGTTGGATTCGAGCGACGACGAATCATATGTTTAGGAAGGCGATAATGTAGCCAGTCTTGAGTACAACCGATCACATCAACGTGCTCAGCTAATAACCCCGTTTCTTCATGTAGCTCTCGATACATTGCTTCGAGAGGGGTTTCACCTGGATCTATACCGCCTTGAGGAAATTGCCAAGAGCTTTGACCTATTCTTTTGCCCCAAAATACTTTGCCATCGCAATTTGCAAGGATAATGCCAACATTGGCTCTAAAACCGTCCTTATCAATCACAATAGTTCTCCAAAAATGTGTCGAAATCTTAAAAAGTAGCGATTAAAACACATATGCTGTAGACATCTTATATCGATTTATTTGTCATTGGCGAGAGAGTAGGAAAGTGGTGCTTCTCTATGTTTTAATTCAGGTTTACTTTAAATAAAGACTTCGTAATTTATATAATATCCGCATTCTTCCATATCGGGCGTGAATCATCAAATTTAAAGCGGTACAATCCCCACTTTTTTGTCAATTATTTTCTTTTAGGAACGTTCCTAAGTACCCAAGCAAAATTAATTTAACAAAATTTAGTATCCTGTTTTTTGATATTCAAGGCATTGCGACGGGAGCATAGTGGTGGGCTATGTGACCAAAGCAATAACGAAGAAGATCAGAAAACAGAGGCTAAATGGTTAGATTAATTTTGCGCGGCTACTTAAGTCTTTATTACTACAAACGGTTTATAGCATGACTTTAGCATTATTTGATCTTGATAATACCTTACTAAGTGGTGACAGTGATTATGAGTGGGGGCGTTTTTTAGTAAGAAAAAAACTCGTAGATGAAGTGGCTTATGAGGCAGCTAATGTTCATTTTTATGAACAGTATAAGCAAGGTGTTTTGGATATTTATGAGTTTTCAGCTTTTAGCTTTAAACCATTGTCAAAGCGAAATATGTCGGAACTTAATGAGCTACATAAAGAATTTATGCAGGACGTTATATCGCCACTTATGGGGAATAAAGCGAAGGCTTTGGTTGATAAGCATAGAGAGGCAGGGCATACCTTGATGATTATCACCGCAACAAATAGTTTTATTACCCGTCCTATTGCTAATGCTTTTGGTATTGATAATCTATTAGCGACAGAGCCTAAAATCGTCGATGGTCGCTATACAACGGAAGTTGAGGGTATTCCTTGTTTTCATCAAGGAAAAGTGGAGCGTTTAAATGATTGGCTAGCAAAAAATAATGAAAATTTAGACGGCAGCTATTTTTATAGCGATTCACATAATGATCTACCTTTGTTAGAAAAGGTGACATTTCCTGTTGCAGTTGATGCAGATGAGAAATTAGAGCAAATAGCAAAGCAACGATCATGGAAGTTAATATCATTACGCACTTAACACTTAACACTTAACACTTAACACTTAACACTTAACACTTAACACTTAACACTTAACACTTAACACTTAACCGTTAGTTGTTAAGTCCTGGTAGATCATAAACTTAAGGAGGAAAACTAGTGAATAAAATACTATTAGTATTCTTGTTTATTTTTACTACGAGTGGGTGTTCAAAAAATATATCTCCCATTAAACCTGTAAATAAACAGGTTGGTTTTACTATTTTGCCTTTTCCAAGCGATAATTTTATGGTTGGTCAAATTGTAGAGCTTTATACTAAGCCTAACAAAGTTATAATTACATATAGCCCTGATACGTTAAAAAAT
>JALVDG010000087.1 GCA_027009095.1 Thiotrichaceae bacterium | reverse complement strand
TCCAATAAGTTTTCTAATTTTTTTCTACGCCCTTGGTGGTCTAAATCTTTGCGTGTTTCAAGAATGGCGTAGATATTATTGGCAACAGAAAGTTTGCGAAAAATACTGGCTTCTTGAGCAAGATAGCCGATGCCGTGGCGCGCGCGAAGATGCATGGGAAGATTGGTAATATCTTTCTTATCGAGAAGAATTTGACCTTTATCACAGGCAACTAAACCAACGATCATATAAAAGCAGGTTGTTTTTCCTGCACCGTTTGGTCCTAAAAGCCCAACAACTTCCGCGCTGTTAACATGCAGTGAGGCATCGCTAATAATGTTACGTTTCTTATAGCTTTTTTTAAGATTTTTTGCGTAAAGGGTTGTCAATTAAATCGCCTAGTTATTCTAGTTACTGGGGTAAAATATAGCACGAACGCGGCTTTTGTTGTTCTTTTCATTGCCTGCTTTTAAAGCACCTGTAAGCGTAGAGTATTCAATGTGATGGCTGCTAAAGCGATCATTATCTTGTGATAGAATGGCGTTGCCGTTTAAGATAAGCCGCTTGTTTTTGACTAAGTAGCGCATTTTTTTAGCCTCTCCTTTGGCTAGTTTTCCATCATCCATTCTCTGTTCGAATGTCAATGGTGAGCCTGTGGCAATAATACTGATAACCTTATTATTTGGAGCATTAATTTCTATATGGGCAGCATGTATTTTTAGTGTGCCTTGCGATATAGATACATTGCCGTGATAAACCGCTTTTCCTAGTGATTTATTGAAAGAAACAGAATCTGCATCAATTAATAGAGGTTTAGAGGCATCTGTTTTTAATGCCCAGCTACTTGTTGATATGAGTAGCAAAGTAGACAGTACTACGATGTTACGGATTAGGATCAAATTTTGCGTGTACATTTGAAAGTATCCTTAGTTCTTGTTGGTCTAATTTACTGTATAGACCTGTTCCAGTTATCAAACTATCTTTGCTTGTCAGTGTTATATCAGTATCGCTTGAAAGCTCCTTTTTTATAGGATTGAATACTAATTTTTTTGTTTCAAGTTTAAAGCTAGGCTGAGGTGTTTGTGTTTTTGGATCATTTATTTCAAGTTTTTTGATTAGAACAGAGCCTGATAGTTCAATATCACCTTGTGACTTCTTTTGAAATGCTTTTTTAGCTTGGATAAATAAAAGTTTGTCATCACTGTCGTTTATCTGAATAAGCGGATTGAATATCTCACTGCCTCCTGTCGTATTTTTATGCGTAAGATGTTGTCCTTCTAAGTAGTATTTCATTTCCCCTGTGTTTGATGTTTGTAATAGAGAAAAGTCACTAAGATGGTAATCAAATTGCTTTTCGTTTGTATCTGATACAAAGTCTTTATAAGATAGCCAAAAACTATTAAGCCATGTGATGCTAATAGCAATAGAGACTGAAAATATAAGAAGGAAAAACCCTTTACGGTTCATTGTTTATATGTCTTTTAGTTAAGAAATAGGATTGCGTGTCTGTTATTATCGTTTTAGATCCTTGTATATTGTAAATATCCAGATAAAACTAAACCCCAAAGTTTGCTATGGATGACCAAGACTACTGAAGATAACTCTCCAATAAAACCTCTAGTTTTCCTTGTGAGTCGAGCAGCATTTCACAAATTTCTCGAACAGCTCCATGCCCTCCTTTTTGCTGTGATACCCAGTCAGCATGTTTTATCACAAACCAATGGGCATCTTGTACTGCAATAGGAAGCCCAACTTTCATCATCACAGGAAGGTCGATTATATCATCGCCTACATAAGCAATGTGCTGTGCTGATAAGTTAGTTTTCTCTAATAAGTCTTTAAAAGCAATGCGTTTGTCACTATAACCTTGATAGATAAGATTAGGTGATAAGTTTAAGTTTTCGGCACGATATTGAACAAGCTTTGACTTTCGTCCTGTAATAATTGCTATTTCAATGCCAGCTTTTTGTAGCATGCGTAGACCATGTCCATCCTTTGCATTAAATGCCTTGTACTCTTCGCCATTATTATCAAAATAGAGTGAGCCATCAGTAAGAACACCATCGACATCAAAGATCACAAGTTTTATATGTTGGGCTAGTTCTGGTGCTTTTTTTATTATTAGTTGGCTCATACTTAAGGTTTATTTAGTTTTAGATAATGCCAGATTTTAATAAGTCGTGCATATGTAAAATACCTACCGCATGACCATCTTGATCAATAACAGGCAGGACAGTGATTTGATGCTCCTGCATAACATTAAGTGCAAAAACAGCAAGGTCATTTGCTTGTGTTGTATAACAGTTTACTGATGCCATTTCACCTATTGTCGTTGTTGCCATATCGATGCCACTTTCAAATGCTCGACGTAAATCTCCGTCAGTAAAGATTCCGTATAGCCTCTTATTTTTGTCTGCAACAAGTGTTGTACCAAGATTTTTTCTGGTCATTTCTATAATTGCTTTTTTAAGTGTTGTATCAGGAGAAACTAACGGAATATTTGGCTGATCATGCATAATATCTCTCACATGTACTAACAAGCGTTTACCTAAACGTCCCCCCGGATGTGAGCGTGCAAAGTCTTCCGGTGTGAAATCTCTTGCCTCTAGAAGAGCAACAGCTAAAGCATCGCCCATTACTAATGTGACGGTAGTGCTGGAGGTTGGTGCAAGATCAAGCGGGCAGGCTTCCTTTATTACGCCGATATTTAAATGTACATCTGAAAGCTTGGCTAAATCAGAATTTTCATCCCCTGTCATTGCGATAACTTTAGTGCCTTGGCGCTTAATGATAGCTGAAAGTGTTAATAATTCGCTAGTCGTACCTGAGTTGGAAATGGCTATAACAATATCTTCAGCTGTAATCATCCCAAGATCACCATGCAAGGCTTCGCTAGGATGAACAAAAAATGAAGGTGTTCCTGTACTGGCAAAAGTAGCGGCTATTTTATTGCTAATATGCCCAGACTTTCCCATACCAGTAATAACAATGCGTCCATTAGAAGCTAAAATAGTTTGACAAGCATCTTCAAAGCTTTCATCAATTCTATTTTTCAGTGTTTGTATTGCCTCAATTTCAGCATTAATGACAGCCTTGGCAGATTGAATAAAATGGTTAGATGATGACATAAGGTGCTACGACGGGTGGATTGTTTGGTAATAAAGTAGACCTTCATATGCAATAAATAGACTAAGGAATATTGCACCTTTCCAAAATACTATTTTATAGCGAGCACTGGCAAAGCAACCAAAACCAAAAACAATGAGAAGTACAGTAAGACCAATCATTATTGGCATATCTCGATTAAGAACAGAGGGGGAAACTATACTAGGCGAGATAAGAGCAGGTATTGCTAACACACCTAACGTATTAAATAAATTTGAGCCAACAATATTACCGATAGCAAGATCAATCTCCCCTTTTTTAACGCTATTAATAGAGGCGGCTAGTTCAGGAAGGCTTGTTCCTATTGCAACAATGGTTAAACCAATCACTAAATCGCTAATACCCAATGCAGAAGCAATATTTGATGCGCCCCAAACCAACATTTTAGAGCTAACCATTAATAAAATTAAGCCTGTAATCATCCAAAATAAAGAGGTCTTAAAAGGCATCTCACTAGGCAGCTCTTCTGCACTTTCTTCTAACAATGGATCATGACTGTTGCTAGCCTTTTTAGAAGAGTAAATCATCCACATAATGGCAGCAAAAAGACAAGCAAGGAGGATTGCACCATCGACTCGACTAAACTGACCATCGTAGAGTAAAAACCATGCTAATAGTCCTGCCAAAAGAATAAGGGGAAGTTCTTTTTTTACAATATTAGAGTGAATGGGAAGGGTGACAATAAGAGCAGTAGCACCTAGCACAAGGGAAATATTAGTAATGTTAGATCCTATCGCATTGCCTATACCTAGGTCGGGATTTCCTTGGAGGGCTGCAGTTGCCGCAACCAGCATCTCTGGAGCAGATGTGCCAAGTCCGATAATTAACATACCTATAATAAGTGGGGATATCCCCCAATGTTGAGCAAGACTTGCCGTACCATCAACAAATTGATCGGCGCTCCAAATTAAAAGAATAAGACCTACTATAACCGCAAGAGTGAATATAAGCATCTGAATAGTTGATTTTTTAAAAAAAATGGGAGTATACAGTATTTTATCTAAAAGACTTTAGATACTTGTATAGTGGGGTTGAAAAACATATTACTAACGGAGTGAATGATACTATATTTAATTCCAAATTGCGCTTGAGTTTTTATACTTGAAAACAGAGAGAAACTTTAATTAAGGTGTTTCCTTATCACTGCGTATGTTAGAATCCGCGCTGTTTTCAAAATGCTGATTAAATTTTCAAATTTACCAATATGCATGCAATACACAGTCTAACTATCACCATTTAGAGGTTTT
>JALVDG010000086.1 GCA_027009095.1 Thiotrichaceae bacterium | reverse complement strand
CGGAGAAACAAATACTATATATAAAATGGAAAAACGTATTGAGTTTGACCTTGAGTATATGCGTGAATGGACACTATGGTTAGATATAAAAATTATATTCTTAACAATATCACGCGCATTTTTTGATAAAAATGCTCACTAGTTATTGAGTTAGCTGTCTATTTTTATAGTACAATAAGCACTTATTTTTCCCCTACAAAAGTAATTTCTCTTGCAGCTTAGTCAAATAACATTCACTCGCTTTATTGCGGCACTATCTGTCGTCTACTTTCATTATGGCATGAATGTATTTCCTGCAAATATCTCCTATTTACACGAAGTGGTAACAGCCGGACCAATAGCAGTAAATTATTTTTATATCCTATCTGGTTTTATAATGGCTATTGCCTATTATAAGCCACAAGAAAAATCTAACTTCAATAAATGGAAATATTGGCTTGCACGTTTTGCACGCATTTATCCTGTCTATCTTCTTGCTTTACTTCTAATAGTTGTAGCTAAATATAAAACACTCCTCGATGCCCCTCTTACTCTTCCTTTACATCTAAGTATGTTACAAGCATGGATTCCTGGCTACCCTATTACTCTAAATACACCAGGCTGGTCACTATCTGTCGAGGCATTTTTCTATTTATGTTTTCCCTTTCTTCTTTTTAGTATCTACAAGCATGGCACACAACGTTTAGTTATATTTACAGTCATACTTTGGCTTATAACCCAAGTTTTATTATTAAGTTTACTAAATAGTGATGAATACCTACCAAAGTCATTACTACATGATTTTATTTATTACAATCCACTAATGCATTTTAACTCATTTATTGCAGGTTTTTTAACAGGTGTATTTTTTAAAAACAACAAATTTCCTATATTAAAAAACAATACTATTTGGTTATTTTTATCTATAGTTTTAATTATAACTTTACTTGCATCCAGACCATCTTTAGAAAATATAATAGGAATTAAACTAGCATTTACTAATGGACTCATTGCCCCTGCTTTTTTATTATTTATTGTATTGCTATCACAAGAAAAAGGATTGATTACAAATATTTTCAATAACAAATGGTTAATTTTATTAGGTGAAGCTAGTTTCTCTCTCTATATACTACAAAAACCACTACATGGAATTTATGATAAGTTAATAGCTAGCAAGATACCTCTTGCTACCGAATTACATTTTTATATCTTCCTAATCGTTCTCATTACTTTATCTATTCTTTCATATAAATATTTAGAAACTCCCATGAGGAAAATAATCAACAATCTTTTAGATCAAGATAGTAAAAAATCCTAAGCAACAGACATTAAACTAACAGTCAAATTTACCCTAGCGTATCAATCAATTAGACACAAATATTTTGCTTATTTATACCCCGTTTTATTGTTACATTTCGTAATATTTGTTACCATCCGCCTCTGAAAATAATATCTAATTAACTCAGACGGAATCGTTGACTCATCGACTATACTGATAACTTCATCGACTTATATTTGATTAAAAATAAAACAAAACAGAGAATCGTTTAAGCAAAATATATGAGATTACCCTCTCAAACTGATAAACACAAAACATGAGATTTGCAGTATATTTTAGAGTCTTATATTTTTCTCCAAAACATAAGGATATGTTTAATTAATGACTTATAAAAACAAACCGCCTAGTTAAATGCTAGACGCACCCTGTGAATTACACTGTTGTTTATTTACCCCGTAGCACAACGATAAAAATGGCTTTGAAGTACTAACATGAAGCTAGAAATGTTTGTTCGTAGAATTTTATTGTGCTAATAATTAATACACCAACCCAAATACTATAGAATATATGAGTTCAGAAAATAGCCAAAGGTTTCCCGTCGCAAGTAATCAAGGTCGATTAGTTGTACCTTCCAATGAAATTTATCCTGAAGAAATTTTAGAACAACGCTCAGGCTTAAACTTACGTGACTTTATAGCAACCCTCTCTAGGCATAAAACCCTTCTTGTCGGATTTACACTTGCGACATTATTACTTGCTATTATTATCACTCTGATGATGGATCCTGTCTATAGAGCTAGCTCTACTCTTCAAATAGAGAGAAATGCAAAAAAAGTGGTAAATATAGATATGTTAAATTCACAGGAATCTCGAAGTGATAAAGATTTCTATGAAACTCAAAGGCAGCTTATTCAAAGTAGAGCATTAGCTCGTCGAGTAATCAATCAATTAAACTTGGAAGAAAAAGTTGCCTCAGCAGGTATAATCTCTAGTCTAAAATCTTTAATAGGCTTAGAAAGTGATTTAAGCAAAAGAAATCCAAGTGTAGTAGAAACTATTTTTCTAGAAAATCTCAGCGTTACTCCTGTCAGCAATTCTCAACTGGTGCAAATAAATTATGAATCAAAAGACCCTAAACTTGCTGCTGATATTGCAAATGCTGTAACGAAAACATTTGTAAGAATGAATTTAGAGCGACGTTTTGATACAGCATCTTATTCGAAAGAGTTTTTAAGCAGCAGTATTAAAAAAACTAAAAAAGATCTTGAAGCATCAGAGAAAGCTCTAAATGAATATGCATCTAAATATGGCATTATCCAAGTAGCTGATGGAGAAGATAGTAATTCTCACTCCCTAAAAAAAATGGCAGAAGAATTAATTACGGCAGGAAAAGAGCGTATTGAAGCAGAGTCGGCCTATGAACAATCGAAGCAAACATCCGATGATAAAAATGCAACTTCTGTGCGTATATTAAAAGACCCTTTTATCCAATCATTGAAAAAGACTTTAGCTAGACTTGAAGCAAACTCCCAAGAAATATTAAAAACTCATTCACCTCGTTCGTCTCGAGCTAAACGTATTAGAAAGCAAATAGACGAGGTTCGCTCCCAAATTAATATTGAGAGTTATGCCATTAAAAGTGCATTGAAATCAGAGTATTTAGCCGCAAAACAAAAAGAAACAATGATCAAAACTCAGTTTGAGCAACTCAAGAAAAAAACACTTGAGGCTCAAGGAATGAGTATAAAATATAATACGCTCTTACGTGAAGTACAGTCTAATCGCGACCTGTATAAAAATCTTTTAGGGCAATTAAAACAAGTAAGTATAGCGGGTAATGTTAATAGCAATAATATCTCGATTATTGATAAAGCAGGCATTCCTTATAAGAAGTTCAAACCAAACTTTAAAACCAATATAGCCTTTGGATTATTGTTAGGTTTATTGCTAGGTATGGCTGCCGCATTTCTTCGTGAGTTTATGGATGATAGCGTTAAAAACCCAGATGAATTAGAAAAATTAACAGGACTACCTGTCTTAGGCATGCTTCCTTCTCAAGACTCTCAAAACCCTAGCTCTGTAGCACTGCAAACCTACAATGAACCTAAATCTCCGCTAGCAGAAGCAGTGCGCTCCCTAAGAACAAGCTTGAGATTCTCAACAAGAGAAGGTGCTCCTAAAAGTACATTTATTACAAGCTCTGCAGCAGGAGAAGGAAAAAGCACTGTTGCGTTAAACTTAGCAACAGCCTACGCCCAAGCAGGTAATAAAGTACTATTAATAGATGCTGACTTGCGAAACCCATCGCTACACAAACTATTCAAAATAGAAAATTATAATGGTTTAACCAATTATTTAGCAGGAGGAGGTTCGACGAGTGACGTTTATAATTCTACAATGATTAAAAATTTAAGTATTACAACTTCCGGACCAATTCCTCCTGATCCTGTTGAACTACTATCAGGACAACGCATGGGAACATTGTTAAATGACGCTTCAACTGACTTCGATTATATTATAATTGACGGTCCCCCAGTTTTAGGTTTAGCTGATGCTCTTGTTATTTCAGGTTTGTGTGATGCCACTATTCTCGCAATCGAAGCAGGAAAAACACGTAAAGTAACTTTGATGAAAAGCTTAAAACGTTTGGAAAGAACACATAGTAATATTGTTGGACTTCTATTCACTCGTGTTGACCGCTCAGTAGACTCAGATTATCACGAAGATTATCACTATCCTTATACGGATGATGATACTGAGAGTGTTAGCTCCCCTACTGTCGTTCCATTAAAGCTTCATCGTCGTGCTTAATAACTTCTGCATTATATTTTGGCGATAACATAGCACAAGAGTGTTCAGAGACAAGACATGGAGGATTTGACAAGGGGCACTTGTCAACCTCCCGTGTCAGACGATTTGGTTTTATACTCTATATCCGTCAGTTTTCGGTTTAACGTGTGATGTTTTAGCTAGTGAAGTCTGAAGCGATATGTTGTGCTATCAATCTACACACTGAGAACTTTATTAGCTCGTTTTTGTGACCCTTTCTGAAGATTTCCTAGAGTAATATCTGTCTGATAACGCATTAAAAAGTATCGACTAAGTATCAAGTCCCGATAGATCAGAAAACTTCAGATAGACTCGAACCTGAAT
>JALVDG010000085.1 GCA_027009095.1 Thiotrichaceae bacterium | reverse complement strand
CAGCCAAAACTGGCAAGCTTGTCGTTTATAACTTCTTTTTTTCTGGAACAGGGTCGTATCCACCCTCAGCCCAAGGGTGGCAACGTAAAATACGTTTAACACCCATAAATGTGCCTTTGATTGCACCGTGTTGAGCAATGGCTTGATGAGTGTAGTGCGAGCAAGTCGGTGCATAGCGACAATTATTGCCCAACAAAGGGCTAAGAAATAGCTGATAGCCACGAATAATAATCATCAATATTTTTTTCATTTGCCGTATAACTCAGCAGGGTCAATTAATGGTTCAGCATCAATCACCACATTATCGCCCTCTATTACTTGATAAAAGCAGTTACGCCGACCTGTATGACAAGCAGGGCCTGTTTGATCGACTTTGATTAACAAGGTGTCTGCATCGCAATCAATGCGTAGCTCTTTGAGCATTTGCACTTGCCCAGAGCTTTCCCCTTTACGCCAATAGGCTTGGCGTGAACGCGACCAATAACAGACTCGCCCTGTTTTAAGGGTCTCTTCGATGGAGGCTTGGTTCATCCACGCCATCATTAAGACCTCGCCTGTATCGTGTTGCTGTGCGATAGCAGGAATTAAGCCATCATCATTATACTTTAGTGACGCAATGGCATCAGATGATTTGACCTGGCTGTTTGCGCACATAGCCTGCTTCCTCGCATTTTTTTAGGTAGTTTGCCCAGTTTTCTTCGTAGTTATCGCCCAGCTCGCGCAATAAATCCCATCCGAATAAACCGCTATCGTGATTATCATCAAAGACTAATTTTATCGCGTAATGTCCGATTGGCTCGATAGCGGTAATATTGACGTTTTCTTTGCCAAGTTGTAGTTTTTCTTGACCTGGACCATGACCTTGCACCTCAGCAGAAGGTGATGAGACGCGCAGATATTCACAGGTGAGGTTATGTGTTACGCCATCAGGCCATGTAAGTTCTAATATTTTAGATTTTTGGTGCAAGGCGATATTGGTTGGTGTCATGGTTTATTCCCTATTAAATTTCCGCAGGAGTCCAAGCTTTAGCTTGTGTGGTTCGCACAAGCTAAAGCTTGGACTCCTTGAATTTAAACATTATTTATCTGAAAGACAATCGTTAAATATTACCTGAATCCGTGGCTTCAATGCGGATAAGAGAGTGTAAGATATTGGTTTCACAGTGGATTTTAAAAAATCTTAGCTTCACCTTTAGGTTAAGCGGGTATTTTTTAAACCGCTGTGGAATCAATAGCTTATGCTATCTGCCGTAGTGAAGTCACGGATTCAGGTATTAGCTATTCTAACGCTATTTTGTTACTAAAAACGATTAGCCTTACAAAATATAACGGCTCAAATCTTCGTCTTGTACTAACTCACCTAATGAGGCATCAACAGTAGCGGCATCAATGGTTAATGATGAGTCACAGTCAGGCGCTTGATAGAGAACATCTTCTAATAAGCGTTCCATTACGGTATGCAAACGACGTGCGCCAATGTTTTCGGTGCGTTCATTGACTAAAAAGGCGGTTTCAGCCAAGCGTTTAATGCCGTCTTCGGTAAAGTTAAGCTCTACACCTTCTGTTTTTAGCAAGCCGATATATTGCTCGGTAAGCGATGCATCTGGCTCGGTTAAAATACGCTCAAAGTCGTGCGCAGAGAGTGCTGTCATTTCCACTCTAATGGGTAAACGACCTTGTAATTCAGGAATTAAGTCAGATGGTTTGGCAAGATGGAATGCACCAGAGGCAATAAATAAAATATGATCTGTATTGACAATGCCGTGCTTTGTTGTCACTGAGCTACCTTCAATTAAGGGCAGTAAATCACGCTGTACGCCTTCGCGTGACACATCAGCACCACCTGCTTCGTTTTTACGAACAACTTTGTCAATTTCATCTAAAAAGACGATGCCATTTTGCTCTACATTTTTTATTGCACGGGCTTTTAGGTCTTCATCATTGACCATTTTATGTGCTTCTTCTTCAGCCAGTTCTTTTAGTGCATCTTTAATTTTTAGTTTACGCTTTTTTGTTTTTCCACCATTTAAATTTTGAAACATGCCCTGCAACTGGTTTGCCATATCTTCCATCCCAGGCGGAGTCATTATTTCAACACCAATAGGGGTTGCAGAGACTTCTATTTCAATTTCTTTATCATCAAGCAAGCCTTCGCGTAGTTTTTTACGGAATTTCTGACGTGTTGAGTTCTCTGCTGTAGACACTTCATTGGTCGATGTATCTAACCATGCTTCAGAAGACTGTTCTGCTTTTGGGCGAGGTAATAAAATATCGAGAATACGCTCTTCAGCGGCATCTTGTGCGCGGTGTTTTACTTTTTCAACCTCTTGTTCACGGGTTAATTTAACCGCAATATCCGCCAAGTCACGAATAATTGAGTCAACTTCTTTACCGACATAGCCTACTTCGGTGAATTTAGTCGCTTCAACCTTTATAAATGGTGCATTGGCTAACCGTGCTAAACGTCGTGCAATTTCGGTTTTACCCACACCTGTCGGACCGATCATTAAAATATTTTTAGGGGTAACTTCACGACTTAACGCTTCGTCTAACTGCTGACGACGCCAGCGATTACGCAAGGCAATAGCAACAGCGCGTTTAGCATTGGCTTGTCCGACAACGTGTTTATCTAATTCTTGGACGATTTCTCTGGGTGTCATTGACATGGGGAGGCTCTCTTATAGTTCTTCAATCGTGCGATTATGATTGGTATAGATGCAAATATCACCTGCTATGGCGAGACTTTTTTCGACGACTTCGCGTGCTGTTAGGTCAGTGTTATCGAGTAATGCGCGTGCCGCAGATTGGGCAAAGGGGCCGCCTGAACCGATAGCAATAAGGTTATCTTCAGGATCAATAACATCACCATTTCCAGTGATAATCAAAGAAGTTTGTTTGTCGGCAACGGCTAATAAAGCTTCTAATTGACGCATACCACGATCAGTACGCCAATCCTTTGCTAGCTCGATAGCCGCACGGGTAAGGTTGCCGTTGTACTCGTTGAGCTTACCTTCAAATTTCTCGAATAAGGTAAAAGCATCTGCTGTTCCACCTGCAAAACCTGCAATCACCTTATCATTATAAAGGCGACGAACTTTGCGTGCGTTACCTTTCATAATAGTATTGCCTAATGAAACTTGCCCATCTCCACCAATAACAACACTTTCTCCGCGACGGACAGATACAATGGTTGTTCCTTTATATTGTTTCACGCTTTCCCCGCTTGGGTTTAATTACAATAGCCTAAACTATTGGGCTTAGCTGCGGGTTTTCAAGATGAAAGAGAGAATTATTAGGATACATAAATAAAGGCTCTAACCTTGCGGAGAGAGCCTTTAACATCTTATTTTATGTAATATGCGTTTTTAGATAACTTCACGATACGTTGATATGCGGTTTGACCAACCTCTTAACCAGCGTCTTTCATTTCGTGCTGGTGGAGAATTTCTTACTCGTCTATCCAGTACACGCATGGCTGCTGCTGCAAATTCATTTAAAGCTTGTGGTCCTGGTTGAGAGGGGCGCATTTCTTCTAATACCTGTAATAACCCCCAGTTTTGACCTCGATAACCACCGTGCCGATTGATTCCTTCACCTTTGAAGTTTACATAGTCGATAAGTGGATACCAACCACTACGAGAGTTAGCGACAGCATTAAGATTATTTGCAACCAATGGACGTAAATGAGGTGGCGATGCTTTTACTAATTTAGGCATAGCACGTTGGGCGCGTTGCATAATGTATTCAGCTTGAAGATAACGAGTTTCATAGAGCATTCTTTGTAATTCTTGTACCTGAGGAGAATTCTTCTCCCTCATGAGTTGTGCGCGTGAACTCCAAGGTGCACCACTATACTTAGCTTGTTGTAACCATTGAGGTAAACGTACGCCACGTGACTCAAGATACGTTAACATACCAGGAAATGTGTTACCAAAACGAGCTCTACGACCTGCTGGATACCATGTAAAGTGACCAATTCCCATTGATGCGAAATTTTCACCGACATTCCAATGGACTAACTTATTGATATCGGAACCACTTTCATTAGCAAAAATTTGGTCACCAATATGACGAATTTCTTGTGCTGATAAACGTGGCATGCCGTTACTTGCTCTATGCTGTCGAATAGGTGGGCGATATTGAGGGCGTTGTGGTGCAACACGTCTTCTGGGAGTATATGCTCTTCTAGGGGCATACGCCTTTCTAGCGGCATGAGCTCTTCTAGGGGCAACATAACGTCTTGCTGCAACACGACGTTGTGGGGCTATTTGACGCTGACGTTGAGAAGTAGACCTTCGTGCAGTTAGTGATTTTTTTTGTGCAAATGATACATGCTGTGATACTGCTTTTTGTGGTTGCTGAGTATGATAGGGAGTATTTTGCGTGCAACCAGAAAGGGTATAAAGTGCTGTGACTGCTAAGCCAGCAATGATTTGTGGTTTCATGTTTTATGCCATTTATTGTTGTTATTATTATGATCAAGCTTGGGGAACTTGATATTACTGCGACACCATTGAGTTAGGTTTGTATCTCGATGCTGTCTTTTTGTTAGCGTCTAAATTATAGTAAAAAGCAAATTAACTGTATATGAATTAACGACAAACAGTTATATCTTAATGGTAATTAATAAGTGCTATTTTTAGATAAAACCTGAATCCGTGACTTCAATGCGGATTCAGGTAAAAGATAGGGTGAATAAGTGTAATGCACCTGCACCGTTACACCTTGATTTTGGTGGATGCACTATCGCTTATCCACCCTACAAGTCTTAAATGATAATTTAAGTGCTATTTTAATACCTCAAAAAAACGTTCGCTTCGTGGTTTGTAGTTTTCTTTGGTGTTAAGCGATAAGAGTATGCGAGTGGCGTGTCCGCGTATTTCTGTTCTAGGGATTAAGCCATAATAGCGCGAGTCGGCACTATTGTCTCGATTATCTCCCATGACAAAATAATGATCTTTTGGAATAACAATAGGACCATAATTTTGTAGAGGGTTGTTATAATTTGGCTTTACTTGCAATACATGAGTAAGACTACCGACAGATTCTAGTGCATAAATACCTTCTTCTTTATCACTTTTACGCAAAGGTTCTAACGCAGGGTCTCTTAGTTTTGTGTACTCAGCAGGTTGACCATTAATATAAAGCTGATTTTTCTTTATTTCAATTGTCTCTCCAGGTAGACCTATAAGACGTTTAATCATCCGTTTTTTAGCAGCTTCTGATGTAAAAACAATAATATCCCCACGTTTTGGCTCACCTAAACGTGCTAAAGAAATATCGGTAAAAGGAATTTGTAAATCATAGGCTAATTTATTTTCCCAGATGACATCACCTTCCAATATGGTCGGTTTCATTGAGCCTGTTGGTACAGGATGCCAGTCAGCAATTGCACCGCGAAAGATAAATAAAAAGGAGATAAAAAGGATAAACATCCTATTATTGTTAAAAATTGAGGCTAATTTTTTCATGATATCGGGGGCCTTATCATATATTGTTATTATTTTTATAGGAGACTATTGTTAAAGTAATGTTTTAGAAAGTCATCAAAACTTAAGGTATCATTTGCTTCGATTTGTTGCTGCTCCAGTATTGACTGTTCTGCTTGCTGAGTGAACTGCTGTAAAGAGATTTCATTGAGTTCTCTATTCAAGAAATAATTTCGATGTTCATAAGACTGTTGTTGTGCAAAATCAAAATAACTACTATGTTTCGTCATTAAACTATCTAAAACACGGGCAGAGAATGTGAGTTCAGGATGCTCAACAAGTTCCATTTGATGTTTTAATGCCGACACATAACATACATCACTATGTACTTTATTAAGTAACTCAGCAACAGGCATCATGGCTTCTAGTAGTTCCATTGCCCATGATTTAAGTGTTTTCTTTTTATCATTTTGGCTTAACTCGAGGTTTGGCTTACGACCAAAATGAGCCACTAAACTTTGATTTTCATCTATTTCTTGTTGTTCTTTTTTATCAATATTGGGGCTTTCTTGCAACAAACAAAACAACATAAACACTTCTAAAAAGAAAAGCTGTTTATGTGTAATGCCCGCTGGGTAGAAGGGGTTTATGTCTACCGAGCGTAACTCTACATAGCGAATACCACGCATGGTTAATGCATCTACAGGTTTTTCAAAACCTTCTAAAATCTGTTTTGGTCTAACTGTACTGTAATATTCATTTTCAATTTGTAAAAGATTACTATTTAGCTGTCGATACTCACCATTCACTTTTACACCAATTTCTTGGTATGGCTGGTGTGGCGTATTAATAGCACAACGTAAACTGTCTACATATGCACCTATTGTATTATAGTTTGCCTTAATGCCCGCTTTATTCTCTTTACGGTTTGTATATCCAATATCCCCCATGCGTAAAGATGTTCCCCAAGGCTCGTAATAGGTGTTTTTATTATACGCCTTCATGCTATCGAGCTTAGGAATACCCCCTAAAAATGATTTACAAATGGCAGGTGATGCGCCAAATAAGTAAGGAATCATCCAGCCAAAACGCTGAATATTACGTATCATCCCCATATAATGATGATTGATAAAATTTTGGCTATGTGTTTTTTCTTTGCCCTCCGACTGTTGATATGCTGACCAAAATTCTTTAGCAACAGAATGATTAAAGTGGATGCCTGCAATCACTTGCATCATTTTTCCATAACGCCATGCAAGTCCCCGACGATAAACGTGCTTCATTTTTCCGCCGTTAGATTCTCCATATTCAGCAATTTTAATATCATCTTCTCCCCGAATAATACAAGGCATACTGCTCGTCCATAAAAGCTCATTATCCAATTTTTGATAAACAAATGACTCAATGTCCTTTAGAAAATCAAGAGATTTATATGCACGTTTACATGGAGGGGTTATTAGCTCAAGTAAAGCCTCGGCATAATCTGTGGTAATCCAAGGATTTTTTAATGCTGAGCCAAGTATTTCAGGATGAGGGGTCTGTGCTATATGCCCGTTTGCATCAACACGTAAACTTTCTTTTTCTAGTCCTGTTCGTGAGTTATCAAGTAGTGCTTGTATATTATTTTGTTCGATACTTTTTAAACGTTTATTCAGTAGAGTGTACAAGCGAGAGCCTCAATGCATAGGTAGATGGAAAGAGTAATTATATCGTTTTATTTACCTAAACTAAATTCCATCGTATTAACTGATGTCACACAATTACTTTTTATTAGAATATCAGTGAAACTTTTTGTAGATCTTTACGAAAATAGAGTAAGAGAACCTAAGCTTACTTAAGCTTAAAAGGGTGACTCATCAAATCAAACCTTAGTGTTGCACCACATCAGCTATTTTAAGTAAAAATAATCCATAACAATTTTTACGGAAGAGGATTCGTTAAATATTTGTATAGTCTCTAAAGCATCATTGCTTTAGTAGATGGAAAATACAATACTTCATTTTTTAATTTGTTCAACCCACAGATTAAGACCTTTCTCGATATTTTCCATGGCAATACGAAAAGCTCGCTCGTCTTTGCCTACAGGGTCTGAAATTTCACGATTATCTAGCCATTTTCCAATAAGATGAACCTTTCCTGTTGTACCTAAAAACATGGATTGAATTTTTTTATTATGAGGATGTTCCATTGTAAGGATAAGATCGGCCTCTGAAACCATTTGTCTATCAATCTGACGGGCAAGATGATTGCTAATATCAATTCCTTTTTCCATCATTAAGTTAATAGAATGGGGGGCAGCAGGATAGCCAACCATGGCAAAAATTCCTGCGGATGAAACTTTTAACTCAGGTAACATCATTTGTAATAAACCTTCACCCATAGGGCTTCGGCAAATATTGCCAATACAAACAATGAGAATATTATCCACCATGTTCTTAAGGCGTTTCTTGCTCTTCTTGGGGAATGATGCGCTTAAGAGTAGCATCAATTTTTTCTTGCAATGTATCCATACGACTAACAATTTCACTATCGATAAATCGTACTTGACCACTGGCCGTGTTTAATTCATGTGCCAAATTTAACGCTGTAATAACCGCTACACGCTCTGAGCCAATCACTTTTCCTGATCTGCGAATTTCACGCATTTTTTCATCAACTTGTCTGGCGGAAGATAAAAGAGAAGTTTGCTCGTCAGAAGGGCAAGAAACCATATAATCTTTATCAAGAATCCTAATGGAAACAGGTATTGATTTTTTTGCTTTTTTATCGCTCATAATTGTTTAAACCTTTTCCATCGCTTTCAGCCGACTAATCATCGCCTCGACTTGAGTACGAATTTTGTCGTTTTTACTGTGTAATTCAGCACGTTCAGCTAATAACTGCTTCTCTCTCTCTTTAAGAGACGTGTTTTCTTCAAATAGCTTTTCGGTTGTAGACAACAATAAGGAAAGAGTTTCCTCTAGTTGAGTAACTTGCTCTTTTAGTCGCGAATCGGTCGTGTAATTATCCATAAGGACATAATAGCTTTGCGTGGGGGGATGGGTCAATAAATCTATGTAATGAGCTTCTTATCTGCTAGATATTTACATTATTTTTTGTGTCAAGATCTTGGAATGCATATATTTAGGCGCGTTCCTTGCAACACATAATGATAGTATAGTCGATCTTTTTTAAAATCCCTCCAAAGTAGCTTTAAGGAAATAGATTTATGGAGTTTCCAGAAATAAAAGAAATATTATTACAAGCAAATGCTATCAATGATGTGGCAGAAAGCCATGCGATAGCATCGGGCATGCTGGTAGCAAATATATCCGCAGATAAATTAATCTGGGTAAAACAAGTTATGGGAGAGATAGAAGAATCTACTCTACCACCTGCCGATGTGATGCAGTCTTTAGGTAATTGGTTTGATGAGATAAAAGAGCAGTTACAGGACAGCAATCTGCGTTTTGAACTATGTTTGCCCGACGATGATGAACCACTTGAGAAAAGAGTCACTGCTTTGCAAGAGTGGTGCCGAGGATTTATTTTGGGTATTGCGCTAAGTGGTGTAAAAGACTTTGATGACTTGCCAGAAGATACGCGTGACCTATTAACTGACTTCTCTCGTATTGGTAAAGAAGAAGAGTTTGATCTTGATGATATCGACGAGTCTGAAGCTTCTTATGCTGATATATCTCAGTATGTGCGTATAGGTGTTTTACTTATCAATGAAGAATTACAGCCAATGGATGCTACATCGACCATTCATTAATAAATAATAACACTATAAATACCCGATAAATCGCATTGCTATAAATGTAAATTCTAATTTACTATTCTTTCTCAATTTTTATACACTAAGGAACATGCCACATGAGCAATCCTAAGTCTCAGCCTTATCGAGAAATTCCCTATAACTACACTTCATTCTCTGATCGCGAGATTGTTATTCGCGTCTTAGGCAATAGAGCATGGGAAATTCTTCAAGAGCTACGAGAAACCAGACAAACTGGGCTCTCATCCCACATGCTATTAGAGCTACTTGGCGATATGTGGATGGTGATGCGTAACCCCTATATTCAGGATGATTTACTGCATAACGAGAAGCGTCGTCACTCTTTAATATCCACAATGGAAGAGCGTTTAGAGCGTATTAGAGAGCGTGCCGATGGTAATGCCTTAACGATAGAATTAGTTGATCTTGGTTCACAGTCGATTGCAAAATTTGCCACATGGTTTGGTGATTATTACGACCTACGCAAAAAAGCCAAACGTCAATTTAGAAAACTCACCCGCAAAGATAATATCCTTTTTGATGGCTTAGCCCGTGTCTCTCATGTCACCGATGCAACCGACTGGCGTGTAGAGTTACCCTTTGTGGTACTGACCCCAGATAGCGAAGAAGAAATTGCCGCCTTAGTGCAAAGTTGTATCAAACTTGGCTTAACCGTTATTCCCCGAGGTGGTGGAACAGGTTATACAGGGGGCGCAATACCGCTTGATGCCATGAGTGCGGTTATCAATACCGAAAAGCTTGAATCGCTTGGTAACATTGTTCATCGCAACGATTTATTAGGTTTAGAAGATAAAACTGTCGCAGTGATACGAGCAGGGGCAGGTGTTATTACCCGTCGGGTATCCGACAAAGCACAAACCGCAGGCTTAGTATTTGCAGTAGACCCAACCTCTCAAGATGCCTCAACCATCGGCGGTAATGTCGCCATGAATGCAGGTGGAAAAAAAGCTGTTATGTGGGGGACAACGCTGGATAATCTCGTCTCATGGAGAATGGTTACGCCTGATGCCGATTGGATTACCGTAGAGCGAATCAACCATAACTTAGGCAAAATTCACGATCAAGAACAAGTAAAGTTTCGTGTGACTCGTTTTGAAAAAGATGGCATCACCCAGAAAGGTCAACCTGAAGAGCTCACATTCGCAGGAAAATTTTTCCGCAAAGAAGGCTTAGGCAAAGATGTGACCGATAAATTCTTAGGAGGACTACCAGGCATCCAAAAAGAAGGCTGCGATGGTCTTATCACCTCGGCTGAATTTATTTTACATCGTATGCCAGAGCAAGTACGAACCATCTGTTTGGAATTTTATGGCACTGATTTAAAAACAGCCGTCCCCGCGATTGTTGAAATAAAAGATTATTTAGATGCTAATAAAAACGTCCTACTTTCAGGGTTAGAACATCTTGATGAGCGCTACATTAAAGCCGTTAATTACACACCAAAAGCCGCACGAGGCTGTTTGCCAAAAATGCTACTACTCGCAGATATTGTCAGTGATAATGAAGATGCACTGATCGAAGCCAGTAATCAGGTGGTTAAATTTGCTAAAGCCCGCAAAGCAGAAGGTTTTATTGCTATAAATCCTGCCGAACGTCGTAAGTTTTGGCTTGATCGCGCCCGTACTGCCGCAATTGCAGCCCATACCAATGCCTTTAAAATAAATGAAGACGTGGTTATCCCGCTGCATAATTTATCGAGCTATAGCGAAAGTATCGAGCGTATCAATATCCGCCAGTCAATGCAGAATAAACTACGCTTGATTGAGGCAATGAAAATCGCCTTTAGTGGTGATAATCCAGAGCTATTTCAAAATACAGAGTACGATGCCCAAGCCATTAATCTCGTTGCACTCGCCACCAAAAAAGAATTTGCTACCGATTTTTTAGATGGTATCGCCTCACGCTGGCAAGCTATTCTCGATAATCTCGACACCCCTGCGCTAGAAGTGAAAGAACTATTAGATAGAGATGCATTAGCCGCAATGCAAAAGGGTGATCGTGTGATTGATTTACTGTTGCGTCGTGACTTGCGTATTTCCTATCGAGATGAAATCGAAGGTCCATTGAATGATGTTTTTGTTGGTGGAGAGCTAAAGCCTTTGCGCGAAACTTTAAAGAAGGTGCATAAAAAAATACGTTCTAGTCGTTTATTTGTTGCCCTACACATGCACGCAGGTGACGGCAATGTTCATACCAATATCCCTGTTAATTCAAATGATTACGAAATGATGCAAGAAGCAGAAAGCATTGTTGATGAAATCATGCAATTAGCCCATGAGCTAGACGGGGTTATCTCAGGAGAGCATGGTATCGGTTTAACCAAAATGCATTATCTTGATGATAACGTTATCGAAGAGTTTGCACGCTACAAAGAAAAAGTTGACCCAAAAGGGCATTTTAATCGTGGCAAGCTCATGCCGAAGTCAGGCTTGCAAAATGCCTACACACCATCGCTACGTCTTGTCGAGCGAGAAGCCTTGTTACTAGAACATAACGAACTCGGCAAATTAAATGATGATATTAAAGACTGTTTGCGTTGTGGAAAATGTAAGCCTGTGTGTAATACCCATATTCCACGCGCCAACTTATTGTACTCGCCCCGAAACAAAATACTTGGTACAGGGCTTATCTTAGAAGCCTTTCTTTACGAAGAGCAAACCCGACGTGGTATTTCTTTGCATCATTTTGAAGAAATGAACGATGTTGCAGACCACTGTACCATCTGCCATAAATGTCTTAACCCATGCCCCGTCAATATTGATTTTGGTGAGGTTAGTGTGCGTATGCGTAGCATATTGCGTGATCGCAAACAGAAAAAAACCAGTATTGTCACATGGGCATCAATGACGTTTTTAAATATGACCCATCCCACTATGATAAAACTCATGCGTGTGGGAATGATTAAAGCAGGCTTCGCAGGACAGCGCGTAGGACATTATTTATTTAAATCATTGGGTTTATTAAAAACCGAAACACCCAAGGCAAGCACAGGTCAGCCCGCCATAAAAGAACAGGTTATTCAGTTCGTGAAAAAGCCATTGCCAGCAGGAGTCCCCATGCGGACAACTCGCGCAATATTAGGCTTAGAAGATGAAAAAGTCGTGCCGATTATCAGCGATCCTAAGCGAAAAGAAGTCGGTGATTCTGTCTTCTACTTCCCAGGTTGTGGCTCGGAGCGTTTATTCTCTGAAGTCGGTATGGCAACCATTGCGATGCTCTACGAAACAGGCGCAACCACCGTATTACCACCTAGCTACCTTTGTTGTGGTTACCCGCAAAATGCAGGGGGCGATGTAGAAAAAGGCATGCAAATCTCCACCGATAACAGAGTGTTATTCCATCGCATCGCCCAAGCACTGCGTTATCTACATATCAATACCGTGGTTGTCTCCTGCGGGACGTGTTTAGACCAGTTGCTAAAATATGAATTTGATAAAATATTCCCAGACTGTCGTGTGATTGATATTCACGAATATCTGCTAGAAAAAGGGGTAAAACTAGAGGGCGTAGAAGGGATGCAATACGTTTATCACGACCCATGCCATACACCCGTGAAAAACTATGATCCTGTCAAACTCACCGCCGATTTAATGGGACAAGAGATCGCATTAACTGATAGATGCTGTGGTGAAGCAGGTACATTTGCGGTCAGCCGACCCGATATATCCAGCCAACTACGTTTCCGTAAACAAGAAAGCTTAGAGCAGAGTTTAGAATCATTAACAGGCGAAACCAAAGCCAAAAAAGGCACAGCAAAAATACTCACCAACTGCCCCGCCTGTGTACAAGGTCTATCGCGTTATCAAGACGATATGGGCATGGAAACCGACTATATTGTGGTCGAGATGATGAAGCATTTATACGGTGACAACTGGAATAAGCAATTTGTAGAGAAAGTCATGGACGGTGGTATAGAGAAAGTCTTGTTATAAGGTAACTGAGCAGTTACCGATTATGCTGAGTAGTTACAATCCTTTTTACACATGATGCTTATTTTCTTTTCCCCCAAAGTGTATTGAAGACACGTTCGCTGAGTAAAATAGTGAGTATTGCAGCATACAGTGTTGGTTCGGAAATATCTAATTTTACCATCCAGAAAAAATGGATAATGGCAAAAATTGAAATAGGATAGATAAGTAAATGTAGGCGTTTCCAGTTTTTACCCATACGCCTTATCCAACCTTTTGTTGATGTGATAGCAAGCGGAGTAAGGAGTGCAACGGCAACCATACCGATGGTAATAAAGGGACGCTCTAATATATCAAACCATATCTCTGTCCAGTCAAAAAATTGATCGAACCACAGGTAAGCGAATAAATGTAAGACGATATAAAAGTATGAAAATAAGCCAATCATGCGACGCAGACGCAATAGCTGTCCCCAACCTGTTAAACGACGTAAAGGGGAAATAGCTAGCGTGAGGAGCAATATACGTAAGCCCCAATCACCTAAGCCTCGAATAATTGCTTCTAAAGGGTTTGCGCCTAATGTTTCTTGATACATTCCCCACCCTAAGTACAGTGCAGGAATGAGCAGAAGAAAAAAGACGAGAGGTTTTATTACCCGAGAGAAAATAGTCTCTGGTATTTTCATTTTTATAGCCCCGTTTTAATAATGTAGTACTAGAGCGATGGGAACGAGGGTGTACTGCGTAATATCATGATTAAATCATAAGTTAGAAATACTTTTTCAAATCCATTCCCGCATACAAAGAAGCCACTTGATCTTTATAGCCATTAAATATTTCTGTTTTACGTTTACGAAATTCTCCGATACGGCGTTCTTTACGTTGACTCCAACGCGGGTGTTTTACGTTAGGATTCACATTTGAGTAGAAGCCATATTCCGTCATATTGGCTTTTTGCCATGAGTTAACTGGTTGTGTACTCGTAAAGCTTATTCTGGCAATACTTTTGATACTTTTAAAGCCGTACTTCCAAGGCACAACCAAGCGCAGAGGTGCGCCGTTTTGATTTAATAAATCTTTGCCATAGATACCCGTGGCTAAAAGTGTCAGCGGGTTCATCGCCTCGTCCATTCGTAAGCCTTCTACATAGGGCCAATCTAATACCTTTGTCCTTTGACCTGGCATGTGAGCAGGGTCGTATAAAGTTTCAAAATAGACATATTTGGCTTTAGAGGTTGGTTTCATTCGCTTGATAAGATCAGCAAGTGGAAATCCCATCCACGGAATCACCATCGACCAACCTTCGACACAACGGAAACGATAAATTCGCTCCTCGATAGAAACAGGCTTGAGTAAATCTTCTAAATTGTATTTTCCATGATTTTCGCACTCACCATCTACCACGACAGACCAAGGTGATGTAACTAAAGTATGTGCATTTTTTGCGGGGTCACTTTTGCCTGTGCCAAACTCATAATAATTACAGTAACTGGAAATATCTTTGAACCTGGTGGGCTTTTCATTCGTTGAAAAAGGGCTTTTAGCGAGAGCAAAACTAGGTTGGATAATGCCCCCTGTGCTGGCAATTAAACCTAAGCCAGCCGCATTTTTCATAAATTTACGACGATTTTTGTAGATAGAGTAATCCGTTACATGATTG
>JALVDG010000084.1 GCA_027009095.1 Thiotrichaceae bacterium | reverse complement strand
CAGCACAATCAGTAATGCTTAGATTGTGCTTTATTTTGTTCGAGTTCAAGGTAAAAGAGCGGAGTCTATCTGTATGAATGAGCACTTTTAACGCAGAAATCGAGCACACTATTTTTTAACACCTTACAACGTGACACTATCATGATTTCTACTGCCAATATTACAATGCAATTCGGTGCCAAGCCTTTATTTGAAAATATATCCGTTAAATTCGGTGAAGGTAATCGTTATGGTTTGATAGGGGCAAATGGCTGCGGTAAGTCAACCTTTATGAAAATTTTATCGGGAGAATTAGAACCAACGTCTGGTAATGTCTCGATGGATCCTGATGAGACGCTTGCGGTGCTAGGGCAGGATCAATTTGCCTTTGAAGATTACACCGTAATCGATACTGTTATCAAAGGAGATAAGGCTTTATGGGAAGTCAAGTCTGAACGTGATCGTATTTACTCTTTGCCAGAAATGAGTGAAGAGGAGGGGATGTTGGTTGCCGACTTAGAAGTTAAGTTTGGAGAAATGGATGGTTATACCGCAGAATCACGCGCAGGTGAATTATTATTGGGCGTTGGTATACCGCTAGAACAACACAATGGTCCAATGAGTGCCGTAGCCCCTGGTTGGAAACTTCGCGTATTATTAGCGCAAGCCCTATTTGCAGACCCTGATATATTATTACTTGATGAACCAACTAATAACTTAGACATCAACACCATCGGTTGGTTGGAAGATATTATCAACGAGCGTAAAAGCACGATGGTTATTATCTCGCATGATCGTCATTTCCTAAACAGTGTTTGTACACATATGGCTGATTTAGATTACGGTGAGTTGCGTCTCTTCCCTGGTAACTATGATGAATATATGTTTGCTGCGACACAAGCACGGGAGCGGTTACTGGCTGAAAATGCCAAAAAGAAGGCAAAAATATCGGAGTTAAAAGAATTTGTCAGTCGCTTTTCTGCTAATGCATCAAAAGCAAAACAGGCAACCTCGCGGGCTAAACAAATCGACAAAATTAAATTAGAAGAAGTTAAAGTATCAAGTCGCGTAAACCCTTATATACGTTTTGAACAAGAGAAAAAATTATTCCGTCAAGCCCTAGAAGTAAAAGGATTAAGCAAACATTACGATGATGAGCCACCACTATTTAAAGATTTTGATTTGATGGTTGATGTTGGCGAACGTATTGCAATTATTGGAGCAAACGGAGTAGGTAAAACAACTTTATTGCGTTGTATTAAAGGTGATTTAGAAGCAGATACTGGTTTAGTAAAATGGTCTGAAAATGCAAATATAGGCTATTACGCTCAGGATCATGCTGATGATTTTGCAGAAGATATCAGCCTATTTGATTGGATGACAAAATGGCGTGGAGAAAATGATGATGAGCAAGTTGTGCGCGGTACATTAGGTCGTCTTTTATTCTCTAAAGCAGATAGTGAAAAGTCTGTCAAAGTTATTTCAGGCGGTGAGCAAGGTAGAATGTTGTTTGGCAAATTAATACTACAAAAACCAAATATACTACTAATGGATGAGCCAACCAATCATTTGGATATGGAGTCAATCGAGTCACTTAATTTGGCATTGGAAAATTATGATGGCACATTAATGTTTATTTCACATGATCGTGAGTTTGTATCCTCTATTGCTACTCGTATTTTGGAAATTAAACCAGAAGGTATTGTTGATTTTCGTGGTACATATGAAGAATACCTAGAGAGTCAAGTTTAATGTTCCTAAGTAAATAAACCTATTTAAGTAGGGCAATCGTACTTAAATTAGTGGCTTGCAAAATCAACTACTTACAATTCACATAATTTTAAAATTCGTGAATTATATTATTCGCAAAATTGCGAACCTTATAACTTTCTGATTTTACAATGTTTATTAAAGTCAACTAAATTTAAGTGCGATTATCCTACCAGAGAGTAAGCAGAAATTTGTTAGTATATGAATCGTCATTACAATTTATGAAATCTTATTATGACGCTTGTTTTTACAAGCGTCGTGTCGCAAGCATCATCATCATAACGATTAAGGTAACCAGTGCTGTACCTGCAAGTAGGGCATACTCTTCCATTTGTATAATCACAAATAAGACCCCGTAGAGACTGCTGAGCAATAAGAAAATAATAAGGGCACGTAAAAAGCTTTTTAATACCGCGATAGAATAAAGTGTAATAAGCCCTATGGGTGCAGCAGCAGCGTAGGCGTATGAAATAAGGAAAGGTAAGCGTTCGGAGAGGGAGACTAAAATTAAATAGAATAGGCTGAGCGATACGCCAATCAAAATATATTGAACAGTATGTATGCGTATTTTAGCAACGATTTCAAATAGCAGAAAAACAATAAAAGTAAGCCCTATAAATAACACGCCATATTTTATGGTGCGATTTATTTTGCTGTAAATTGAAACAGGTGTAAATAAATCAACACCTGTTGTTAGGGAATATAAATCATATTTAGGCGCTTCTTTGTCGTCTTCAAGTAGCCAGTTTTGCGGGTAGCTACGTGCTAAATGAGGAATACGCCACTGCGCAGTAAAACCATCTTTAGAAATATCTGCTTTATTATTAGGGAGTACATCGCCTTGGAAACTAGGATGTGGCCATCCAGACTTTATATTCGTTTTTGTCACTTTTCCTAGCGGTGCAAAACGAAATCCTTCGCTACCTTTTAGTGATAATTTAATCCTAAATTTAGGATGTGAGTTAAAACGGCGTGTTGTTTTCATCGAGGCATGAATCCCCGATTTTAAGAAGCCTTTTAATTTACTTCCTGGTTCTAGAGGAGCGCTTGCTTTATCCCAGCGGATAGGTGTCGTTTCGGTAATAGCTTTGGTATCTGTTAGTCCTATTGCAAGATAAGCTTTTTCCCATTTTACCTTTCGACTACTGGAGTCAGTAGGTGGTAGCACTGTCAGATCAAAATTACCCGTAACAGTAAGGTCTGCCATATAAAGAAGTGTGCTATAGATGCCACGTTTTCTTTGTTGCTCATTTAATTCAACGTCAATATTTAGCTCTTCGGGGAGCAAAACCAGTGTTTTATTATTGTAAATATCACGGCTAATGGTTTTTGTTTCACCATCTTTGTCGGTAACGGTATCGGCACTAAAAATATGCTCAACATAGGGTACAACGAGAACAGGGCCGACAAATGTTTGTTGCTTACCCCAACCTTTACTAATATCAGAAATATTTTGATAGTAGTAGTTATTGCGCTCGTTAATAATTTCCTGAGTCATAAACAACGGAATCAGCATAGCAAGTGCTATCAGGGTGATTAAAAAAGTACGAAAAGTTAACGAGTCGGTGATAGCTTTAAGCTTATTCATTAAGGAAGCCTGTTGATGATTTTTATACGGGTATTTATATGCCCTTCTACTGGGCGTTAATGTAGACTAGCAAGCAGGTGAATCATATAGTCTAATTGTTACCATTTGATTACATTATAATAATAGGGAAATAATGAAAGTATTAGGAATAGAATCATCTTGTGATGAAACAGGTGTTGCAATTTATGATATCGATAAGGGTATTTTAGCGGATCGTTTATATTCACAGATTGACTTACATGCAGAGTACGGTGGTGTTGTCCCTGAATTAGCATCGAGAGACCATATTCGTAAAGCGACACCATTAATTAAAGGCGTGTTAGCAGATGCTGATTTATCAATGGCAGATTTAGAGGGGATTGCTTACACCTCAGGACCAGGTTTAATTGGTGCTTTAATGGTAGGGGCTTCGATAGGGCGCACGTTGGCGTGGGGGTTGAATATACCCGCGTTGGCGGTACATCATATGGAGGGTCATTTATTAGCACCTATGCTAGAAGATAATCCTCCTCGTTTCCCCTTTGTGGCTTTACTTGTTTCAGGTGGTCATACCTTGTTGGTCGAAGTTAAAGCAGTTGGTGAATATAAAATACTCGGTGAATCTTTAGATGATGCCGTTGGAGAGGCTTTTGATAAAACTGCAAAAATGCTAGGACTAGCCTACCCAGGTGGTCCTATTCTTGCTGAGTTAGCAAAAAAAGGTCATGCTGATGTTTACAAATTTCCTCGTCCGATGATAAAACAACAAGGTTTAGATTTTAGTTTTAGTGGCTTAAAAACCTTTGCTTTAACTACATGGAATAAATCAGAAAAAACACCACAGAGCCAAGCTGATATTGCTCATGCTTTTCAAGAAGCTGTTGTTGATACCTTATTTATTAAATGTCGTCGTGCTTTAGAATTTACTAACACAAAGCGTTTAGTCATAGCAGGAGGTGTGGGAGCAAATCAACGCTTGCGTGAAAAATTACAGCAGTTAACAGCTGATGTGTTTTTTCCAAGAATGGAATATTGTACTGATAATGGCGCAATGATCGCTTATGCAGGTGCTATTCGTTTAAAAGCAGGGCAATTAGAAGAGCCTATTATTCATCCTCGACCTCGTTGGTCATTAGAGGAGCTTACCGCTCCCACTGC
>JALVDG010000083.1 GCA_027009095.1 Thiotrichaceae bacterium | reverse complement strand
CAAAAGAAAGTAAGCAAAGAAAAGGCGACCCAGCTAGCCGCTTACTCCTGCGCTTTACCCAAGAGAATGGGCAGTGAAAAAACTCGCTCCGTAAACTCCGCTCAAACAGCTTTCACTGCTGATCCATTCTCTCGGGCAAATGCTCGGCGCGGTTAGAATGGGAATTTCAGCTCCGCCTCGCTAACGCATCGGGCGGAGGGAAAAATATGTAATATTTTTCTTAATATTGCGTAACATCAGTTAATTAGTAACGGCTTGGATTGTGCTCTATTTTGTTCGATTTCAAGATAAAAGAGCAGAGTTACTCCTTTATTACAATATATTTTATAGAATACAAGCATGGCTCAAAAAACAAAACAAAGTGTATGGATGAAAATGCTACTATCACTCCTATTTTTTCTAGTTACTATCTATATCGCTATAGCAAGTCTTTTATACTTCAAGCAACGAGATTTTATTTATTACCCTGCACCTTCAATTGCACATAAATACAGTGAAATGAGCATCCCACACCAAGGGGAAACTATAAAAGTCATTTCTCTAAACTCTACAAAACCACAAGCTATTCTATATTTTGGCGGTAATGCAGAATCTGTCGAATATAATATTGATGATTTTTACCATTACTTCCCTAATTACAGTATCTATCTTGTTAAATACCGAGGCTACGGCGGCAGTACAGGTAAACCATCAGAAACAGCCCTGTATTCAGATGCTCTGTATATTTTTGATAAAATTAAACAAAAGCATAATGCTATAACAGTTATTGGTCGCAGTTTAGGGAGTGGAGTCGCAAGCTTCGTTGCTAGCAAACGAGAGCTAGATAAACTCATTCTTATTACCCCATTTGATAGCATTCTTAGCGTAGCTCAAGAACGTTTTCCCATTTACCCTTTATCGCTAATGCTAAAAGATAAATATGACTCTCTTAGCAGGGTAAAAGCAATCAAAGCAAAGGTGTTAATGCTGATTGCAGAAAATGATCAAGTGATTAGTGCAACACACAGCAATCGTTTATATCGAGCCTTTCCTTCTACACAAGTTAGTAAAATAATTATTGAAAATACAAATCACAATAACATTGCTACAAACAAAATGTATTACCAAAGTATCCGTAAATTTTTAAAGAATGATTAATATTCACAATAAAAGCATGCATAATCACACGCTTTAATAATCAATGATACATAATCCAATGAAAATAAAACCTTTTATGACACTAGTACTTTCTGTAGCGACATTAATCACTGCTTGTGGCAACACAAATTCTAACGCTAAAACAGAATCCACAACCTCAACGACTGCAAACACTAAAGCAGAATCAAGCGTCTCTTTTACTAAAAAAGATGTGAAATTAGGCGATGGTGCTGAAGCAAAATCAGGTCAAAACGTATCGGTTCACTATACAGGTTGGCTATACGATCCAAATTCACCTGATAGTCATGGAAAAAAGTTTGATAGTTCTCGTGATCGTGGGCAACCGTTTGTTTTTCCACTAGGTGCAGGACGCGTTATAAAAGGATGGGATCAAGGCGTGGTAGGCATGAAGGTTGGTGGACAGCGTACCCTAATTATCCCTGCCGATATGGCTTATGGTTCACGCGGTGCAGGAGGATTAATACCACCGAATGCAACACTGATATTTGATATTGAACTTATCGGCATTAAGTAAATATTTAGTCAGCCCTGAAAAAATAATTTTCCCATTAAATTTTTCTATTTCTTTTGTTTACCAGCTCTTAAGGGAAAGCCGCCATAGGAAGTAGGGAATCCTTGACGTAGGAGCACCAAGTATGAATTCCCACGCTGGAACGTGGGAACTAGAGAAAAGAAAAGGCGACCCAGCTAACCGCTTACTCCTGCGCTTTACCCGAGAGAATGGGTAGTGAAAAAACTCGCTCCGTAAACTCCGCTCAAACACTTTCACTGCTGATCCATTCTCTCGGGCAAATGCTCG
>JALVDG010000082.1 GCA_027009095.1 Thiotrichaceae bacterium | reverse complement strand
GCTCGGCGCGGTTAGAATGGGAGTTTTTGCTCCGCCTCGCTATCGCATCGGGCAGAGGGAAAAATATTAAAATATCAAGAGATTTAAAAATCACACTAAACGCAATACAAAGTAACTCTTTTTACCGCGTTGCAACAAAATAAATTGATCATTAATAAGATCATTTTTTGTTAGCTTATAGCCTTCTTTTACTTTCTCTTTATTAACCGAAATAGAGTTTTCTTTTAAGGCTCTTCTTACTTCGCTGGTGGATTTCAAAAAACCTGTATCACTGGCTAATGCAGCAATAATATCGTAGCCATCCTCGGCTAATTTACTTGCATCAACATCTGCTTGTGGCACACCATCGAATACATCTAAAAAAGTTTGTGTATCAAGTTGTTTTATATCTTCGCTGGTAGATTTACCAAATAATATACTGCTTGCTTTTATTGCTTTTTCTAGCTCTTCTTGTGAATGCACCATTGCGGTAATCTCAGCAGCTAAACGCTTTTGTAATAAGCGTAAATGGGGGGCTTCATTATGCTCTGCAATTAATGCTTCGATAGATGTTTGATCCATAAACGTAAAAATACGAATATATTTTTCACTGTCTTCATCACTAGAGTTTAACCAGTACTGATAAAATTTATAGGGTGATGTTCTAGCCGCATCTAACCAAACATTACCGCCTTCACTTTTACCAAATTTAGAACCATCGGCTTTCGTAATTAAAGGACATGTGATTGCATAGGCTTTACCTTTGCCGATACGACGGACTAACTCAGTACCTGTGGTGATATTTCCCCACTGATCACTACCACCCATTTGCAATGTACAATTTTTATTTTGATACAAATGTAAAAAGTCATAACCTTGCACTAGCTGATAGGTAAATTCGGTAAAGCTCATACCTTCTGAGCCACCACTGCTATCATCATTGCTGATTCTATTTTTTACAGAATCTTTCGCCATCATGTAATTAACCGTAATGTGCTTACCGACATCACGAATAAATTCTAAAAAGGAAAATTCCTTCATCCAATCATAGTTATTTACCATAACAGCACTGTTTTCACTTCCCTCATTAAAATCTAAAAAGTGAGCAAGCTGTTTTTGGATAGCTGACTGGTTATGTAATAGGGTAGATTCATCCAATAAATTGCGCTCAGCAGACTTACCAGAGGGATCTCCAATCATTCCTGTAGCACCACCGACCAAAGCTATAGGTTTGTGACCACAGCGCTGGAAATGCGCTAACAACATAATAGGAACAAGATTTCCTATATGCAAAGAATCAGCAGTAGGATCAAAACCTACATAGGCAGAACGCATTGTTTCCATTAAATGCTCATCAGCACCCGGCATTACATCGTGAAGCATGCCACGCCACGTTAATTCTTCGATAAAATTCTTCATAATTAAATTGTCTTTTTATAGTCCTGTTAGTTGCGCGCGGATTATATAAGATATTTTATAGTCTTTTGTATTTTCTTGCCTTGCTTATCCACTTCTTTTCCTAAGTTATCCCCTGTTTTGTCATTTTTCCACAATCTTTCTATTATTTTTTTATTTTGTATATAAAGATAGTAATAGTAATAGAGTAACTACTTTTTTGTGTGTATATCACTTAATTTATAAATTTTCATAGAGTTAATTTTAAATATCATTGTGCTTAAAAAGGATAGTATGATGATTTCCTGTGACCTAATTGTGGATAACTATAAACTCATTTCTAAGCCTTTTTTTATCCCTTTGTTACCCTTGAGTTATACACAGCTTATACCCTAAATTCCTTGCTTAACTCACTTACGCCCAAACCATGTAACTTCTTCACCTGTATTTGTACGGGTATTCTCTCTTTCATTGCCTCGATATGGCTAATCACACCTATCATTTTTCCGCTCACATTAAGCTTATCTAAGGCATCTAGTGCCATCTCTAAAGTATCATTATCCAGCGTGCCAAAGCCCTCATCTAAAAACAGTGAATCTATACTGGTTTTATGACTGACTAAATCGGAAAGTGCCAAAGCCAGTGCTAAACTCACTAAAAAGCTTTCACCGCCTGATAGTGTCGTCGTGTCGCGTTGACTATCTGCCTGCCATGTATCAATCACCTGTAACTCTAAAGCATCGCCTTGTTTGCGTTCTAATTCATAACGCCCATGCAGCTGCGCTAATTGTTTATTCGACAAATACACTAGATGATCTAAGGTCAAACCCTGCGCATATTTACGAAATTTTGCTCCATCGGAGGAGCCTATTAAGCCATTAAGATGAGATAAGTCATTATGCTGTTGCTGATGTTTTTCGATACGCAACAATAAATCTTGTTGAGATGATCGTGACTGTTGGTCACTGTCTAAGGATTGTTGTATTGCGCCTAAACGAGCACTAAGTTTTTTTATCTCCGCTTCGAATTGTATGAGTTGTTGTTCAAGTTGTTCTATATTGGATGTTTCATCTAAGGCTTGAGGTAGCAAACTGCGGTGCTTCTCAAGTAACTCGCTACTTTGTTTAAACTTGGTTTCAGCTTGCTGATGTGCTTTATCTAAATCTTTTTTTAAAGA
>JALVDG010000081.1 GCA_027009095.1 Thiotrichaceae bacterium | reverse complement strand
CGAAAGGCAGCTTCATCAATAAAATAAAGTCGGGCATTGTATTTTTTTGCTTCTACTACTGCTTCAGGATAGGTTTTAGTCAGGTAGTCTTTTATTTTCTGTGGATCTTGCTTGTAAGATTTATACAGCGGTTTTTGTGGGCTAAGTCCCAAGTGGTTTAGAAGACGACTCACTGAGCTTTTTGATAGTTTTATTCCCCGTTCTTGTTCTAATAGTCCGCGAATTACATTTAATGACCAAAGACAAAAAGAAAATTTATAGTTCATCGGATTCCCCATAGTAATGGCATTATATAACCACTGCATATCCTCACCCGTTACTTTTCTGGGACGACCTTGTTTACTTTTATCATTGAGGGCTTGCCAGCCACCGTTACGATAACGTGCTAACCAATTAAAAACATTCCTTAGTGATAGATTATAGACACGAGCAACTACAGTGGCTGATTCCTTACGAAGGATGATTGCTTCGACAACTTCTTTTCTTTTTTGATTTCTGGCTTCTGATCTAGTCATGCCTCATTATATACTATGAAATTACTTTCGGAACGATTAATATTAATGTCCAAATCACTTCTTCCCAACTAGTTTCTAGAATTCTATATCGTATTCTTCTTAGGTCACGTCGAGGAAAATTTTTTAACTCAAATGGTATTTTCATGCTTCATTGTTTCCTATTATCCATCTAACTTTGAGCTTTGCCCTGCTTGATATGCCGATAGTAATGCTTGTTTTATATCGGCATGATCATCAAGATTGTCGATATTTAGGTTTTTCTTGGCAATATCATTTAATGATGCAAACACTTGCTCATCGCGATAGCTTTGTTTAAAGCCTTCTATATCAAAATTCCCATCGGATAGAAAATTACCTGCAAGACCTGTTGGTTCGCTAAATATTTTTTTAGATGACTCTAACACTTCATATTCATAAGAGTAGTTATCAATGTTATTTTCTGCTGCAACCAGTTGGAAAATAGAGTCGATACTCTGCTCACCCAATAAAAAAGTATCAAGATCAATAATACAAGAAGGTTCGTAATTAATTCCTTTAAAAGAGAATGGAATAGTGACTTTAATTGTATTTTTCATATAGCTAAGATTATTTTGTTAACGATAAAAATAACTGTGGTAGCTTTTCTGGCAAGCGGTTTACATTATCAATAACAGTATAATGCGAGCCGAAAATATCACTAACATACTCATCTGCTTTAGGGTCAAGGCTAATGCAGTGGGTGTAAATACCATCGGAATCTAGTTCTGTTACAGCTTTATAAGTATCTTTTATCAGGAATTTTTCATCACTGACATCAATATCTGCTGGCTGACCATCGGTTAGAATCAACAATAATTTTTTATCTGCTTTCTGACGACTAAGGTAATGTCCTGCATGACGAATAGCAGGTCCCATTCGAGTAGAAAATCCTGCATCCATTTTAGCAATACGTGCTTTTGTTTCATCGTTCCAGCGTTCACTAAAGCCTTTCATGTGTAAATATTTTACATCATGGCGTGTATTTGAGAAGAACCCTGCAATAGAAAACTTATCATCAAGATTATCAATAGCCCAAGCTAATAGCGATACCGCTTCTTGGCTTAGTTCTAATAACGATTGCGTACTACCATGAGGCACATCGTTTAATGAAGCCGATAAATCTAACAGCAAAGTGACGGCAATATCACGACCATCATGTTTATGACTCATATTGATGCGTGGATCAGGTTGTGCGCCACTTTTAAAGTCAATTAATGAGCGAATAGCAACATCTAAATCAAGCTCACTGCCTTCTTCTTGATAGCGCACACGTACATAATTTTGTGGTTTTAGTGCATCCAGAATCTGCTTGAGGCGTTTTGCTAAAGCCGTATGCTTTTCGAGTATGCGATCAATATCCGCAGGGTTTCCAGAGGGATGTAAGCTTTCGTATAAACTTACCCAGTCAGGGCGATAGCTTTTTGTATGATAGTCCCATTCTGGATAATGACGCGGTGGAAGTGAATTTAGCTCCTTCTCTTCTGCTTTTGTCGGTGCTTTTTCATACTGCTCTTCCTCATCACCATCTTCAATAAAGACCCATATTGCACGATTATCATCACGATAATCAACGATAGTATTATCAAAGAACACTTTAGCCGCTTGGTCTTCTTGGCGACGTGTGCGTGTGATAAAACTAATACCTAAGTTGACGATATCTTTAGTCGTGGTTTCGGTATGTGTTGCCTCTGCATTTTCCATCAGCTCATGGAATTGTTGAACGGTGAGTAATATGTCCTCGTTTTTATAACCATGCTGAGGATTTAATAGTGCATAGGAAAGCATCGCCAAACGATGGCGAATACAGGATACACCTTTTTCGTTACACTCTCCCTCGACAGGAACAGGGTGTAAGGATAGCCATAGGTTACGCAGACCAGGATATATTTTCATCGCAAGATATTCTACCCGCGAGTCTTCGAGTATATCGATTGATATTCTTTGAAATGGGCTGAAATTATCTGCCACAATTTGAGAACTCCAGCGACGGTGTGCCATCATATGCGCTAAAGTTGCACGATAACGGTCAATACCTGTCACTAAAGTATTACCCTCGTTGTCCATTACATCATCATAGACATCGGGAATACGCAAACCTAATTTATCGTAATAGGGAATGGGTTGGCGCAACTCATCAAAGCCTGTTGAGTAAGGTATAAGGTATTCTTTATCTTGCCACAAGCCTTGTAAATAAGTCCCTAAGTTACGCTCATTATCTGCAAATAAAGTCCCATGACGTTCACGTTGTAGCATAGCGCGACTGTCTGCGGACTGTAGTGTGAAGTAATCTATTTGACGTTCAGGGTGATCGTTATAATTACGTATCCCATAATCAATCCAGTTTTTTAAGCCTTCTAAAGAAATTTGGCTTAATAAATAAGGCATTTGATTGAGTAAATCAGGCAAGCCAGGGCTAGGCATGGTGGTATGGTGACCATGAATAGAGCCAGTAGTACGCTCCATCATATCGAATAAGATATTTAGATAATTCTGAAACTGCTCAAGACTACCTAAGCGTCTGCCTGCCTCTTGCAAGGTCGCCATAAAAGGAGGGATGGCAACACCATTAGGTGTTCGAGAAACTTCCCAAACGCCATTGGCAATCAGATTGATAACCTCTTCGCCGATTCTACCT
The DNA here is from genome assembly GCA_027009095.1 of Thiotrichaceae bacterium. Lineage (GTDB taxonomy): Bacteria > Pseudomonadota > Gammaproteobacteria > Thiotrichales > Thiotrichaceae > JAGLBW01. Next base: position 1,369 of record JALVDG010000081.1, on the reverse strand, counting down.
GCTAATTCAGGGATAACTTCCAAGAATTGTAAAACAGGCTCAACACCCCGTCCGATCATACAGACTAAAGAGGCACCTTTGAGGTAATCTTTAATGCCTTGATTTGATAATCTTCTTTGCGCATCCAGTATGCAGTCTTCAAATACATCATCAATCTGCTCGAAACTACATTTGAGTTGATCGCGTAAATGTTGAAGTTCTGGTGAAAGTGTTTTTTCTTTGCTTGCAGTTGTCATATTTCTTTACCAGCTATTTGCGCATAATCCAGAGTATTTTTAATAGATTTTCACATATTAAATTTTTGTAGGATTCCAAGCTTTAGCTTGTGCGAACTACACAAGCTAAAGCTTGAACTCCTTGGGTTTGGAAAATTATTTATCTGAAAAACTAAAATGCAAAAAGGCTTATGCAAATATAGTCTCTATTGCATGATCTATGGTTTGACGAATATCTTCATCATCGGTAATAGGGCGTACTAATGCCATTTTGCAGGCATCTTTGGCATCGATACCATGATTCATTAGGCTTGCTGCATATACTAATAAACGCGTTGATATACCTTCGTCTAGACCATGACCTTTTAGATTTCTGGCAACACCACCAATTTTAACTAATTTTTTTGCTATATCAGCATCAATACCTGCTTCTTTGACCAGAATGCCTTCTTCAACTTTTGTTGGAGCGTAATCAAAATCCATCGCTACAAAGCGTTGTTTGGTTGATTGTTTTAATTCTTTCATTAGGCTCTGATAACCTGGGTTGTAAGAGATAACGAGCTGAAAGTCGGGGTGTGCTTTTATCATCTCACCTTTTTTATCTAACGGTAATTCACGACGGTGATCGGTTAAAGGGTGGATAACAACCGTTGTATCCTGGCGTGCTTCTACAATTTCATCCAGATAACAAATTGCACCAATACGAGCGGCAATGGTAAGAGGACCATCTAGCCAGCGTGTACCATTTGCATCAAGCAAATAACGACCAACTAAATCAGAAGCGGTCATATCTTCATTACAAGCAACCGTAATTAAAGGCTTACCAAGTTTATGAGCCATGTGTTCGATAAAACGAGATTTACCACAACCCGTCGGCCCTTTAACCATAACAGGTAAGCGCGCATCATAAGCTGCTTGATACCATTTTACTTCATCACCCTGTGCTTCATAGTAAGGTTCTTCGGTGATTTTATATTGTTCAATATCGATGTCGCTCATAACATTTTTCCTGTGTTAATGCGTGTAAATAGTTTCAGTTGGAGTGTCTTTTAAGCTATCGAAGACAGTCTAACTGAAGTATTTATAATAATTAGTAGCCTTTTAAACTGAGTTTTTGCTGAAAATTTGGGGAGGGGATAAAGAAAGCCCCGATA
>JALVDG010000080.1 GCA_027009095.1 Thiotrichaceae bacterium | reverse complement strand
TCGTTAACGCTAAAAGTGTACTCACAACGAATGTATTCATTTTTGTCATTGCTAAAATCCTTTGTTACATAGTATTTAATTGGCATAAGGAAGAATGATTACTCCTTACCCCCTATATAGCGTGAACTTTTTAAATATAGGCTCAAATTGTTTTTATAAATTCATTAAAACTGTGTGTAGCGGTCTAATAATCCTGTTTTCTTTTTTCATCACATCAGCTATTTATTCCAAACCTTCATAGAACGCAGAGTTTGCCCTTACTCAGCACCCACAAATAGAGTCAGACTAATACATCGGCACTCTCTTCTAAGCAATATTTGTCGTTATAGGCTATCAAACCGAGAAATGAAAAACCGTTTGTAAATTCCACCCCCCTATGCTTAAAATCATAGATCAATAGCACTACTCTTAAGGAAGCTCTAATCTACTTATGTCTGCCATTACAAAAAACAATTTACCCTACTACACCACAAAAGATTACTGTGAGTGGGAAGGTAGTTGGGAATTAATAGAAGGCATACCTTACTCCATGTCACCTGCGCCAACGAGTAAACACCAACTTATTAACGGAAAAATTTTTCGACAACTTGATGAAGCTCTGGATAACTGCTCAAAATATACCGCTATTATTGGAGCTGAGTGGCGTATCAATAACGATACCATTGTTATTCCTGATACCTCCGTCATCTGCTATGAGCCAGAAGACTATTTAACAAAATCCCCAAATATTATTTTTGAAGTAGTCTCCAATAGCAGTTATCAACGTGACGAAAAAATAAAATTTCAAATTTATGCAGATGAAGGTGTGGAATATTACACTCTTGTTTACCCTACAACTTTAGTGGCTAAAGTTTATAAGCTTTTTAATGGTGCATATTTAAAACAAGGTGATTTTAGTATTGAAAGCTACCTCTTTGAAACAAAAGACTGTCTTATCAATATTGACTTTAAAAAAGTATTCAAACGATTTAAAGAATAATTGTAGCCTCAGAAAAACGAATCATGAGTTGATCAGATTCCTAAAAAAGGCTGATTATTCATCAAAAATTCACCAGCACAACGTCTACATTATAAAAACACTCATCACTTTCTTAGCCCTTTACAAATGATAAACATTGCAAGCTACCCCCTGCTCTCTTATCATGCGCCTCTCCCCCATTATTCCTAATTCTTCATGCGCTTAAGTAAAATTAAACTGGCTGGTTTTAAATCTTTTGTTGATGCAACGACAATTAATTTGCGTAGCAATCTCACTAGTATTGTGGGGCCTAATGGTTGTGGAAAATCGAATACCATTGATGCGGTGCGCTGGGTGATGGGCGAGAGTTCGGCGAAGCATTTGCGTGGTGCGTCGATGGATGATGTTATTTTCAAAGGCTCTTCTACGCGTAAGCCTGTGGGTCAGGCGCATGTGGAGTTGGTGTTTGATAATAGTGATGGCTCTTTAGGCGGTGAGTACGCAAAGTTTAGTGAAATTGCGATTAAGCGTCTGGTGACTCGCGATGGTCAATCGAAATATTTTTTAAATGGCTCGCGTTGTCGTCGTCGTGATATTACCGATATTTTTCTTGGCACAGGTTTAGGTCCGCGCAGTTATGCGATTATCGAGCAGGGAATGATTTCTCGATTAATTGATGCCAAGCCTGAGGAGTTGCGGGTTTATATTGAGGAAGCGGCGGGTATTTCTAAGTATAAAGAGCGTCGCCGTGAGACCGAAAATCGTATTCGCCATACACGAGAAAATCTTGATCGATTAACCGATTTACGCGAGGAGATTGACAAGCAGTTATCACGCTTAAAACGTCAGGCGAGTGCCGCAGAGCGTTATAAAGTATTTAAACAGTCTCAGCGTTTATTGGAGGCGGAGTTACTGGTTTTACGTTTAAAAGATGTTAAAAAAGACGTTAGTGAGCGTGAGGCGGTGATTAGCGAGCATGCGACGATTCATCAAGAGGAGCTTGCAAAACAGCGTTCTCTTGAAAATAAGATCGAGCAAGAACGTGTCGCACATAGCGATGCGAATAATGAATTTAATAAGGTTCAGGCACAGTTTTATCAGATAGGTGCGGAGATTTCGCGCCTAGAGCAAGCGATTCAACATCAGCAAGATATTAAAAATAAGCAACGGCAACAGAGTCAGCGTCTTGAGCACGAGCTAACCAGTACACAACAGCAATACGATGAAGATGCTTTGCGTCTTGAGGAAACTCAGGCGCAGTTAGAAGAGCTATTACCACAGCAAGAGGAGATTAATGAGGAGCTATTGATCAGCGAAGAAGCTCTTGCCGATGCCGAACAAAGCTTAGAAGATTGGCAGCAACATTGGCAATCACTGCAAGAAAATATCGCTAAACCAACGCAGCAAGCACAAGTTGAAAAAGCGCGTATGGAGCAGATTGAAAGCCAACTGCAAGATATTAGCTTACGTTTAGAGCGTTTACAGTCGGAACAAACACTGTTTGATACCAGTGACCACGAGCTAGAACTAGCGACCTTACAACAAAGTGCAGAGAATAGTGAAGAAGCGTCAGAGCAGTTACAAGCACAACTCGAAACCACCCTTGAGCATCAACAACAATGCCAACAGCAAAGCCGTGACTTAAATCATCAAATCGACACACAACGCTCGCAGTTACAGTCTCTTAAAGGACGATTATCTTCTTTAGAAGCCTTGCAACAAGCGGGTTTAGGCAAGGGCAAGCAAGGTAAGCAGTTACAGCAATGGCTAAAACAATATAATCTGGATGATAAACCACGTCTGGCAGAAAGTATTGCGGTTGAGTCAGGCTGGGAAACTGCCGTTGAGACAGTGCTAGGCAAACATCTTGAGGCGATTCAACTGGATGAGTTTGCCACCTTGGAAGAGGCTTTTAATAAGCGTCCTAAAGCAGCGTTTGGCTTATATTCTCAGCAAAACGTGGACGATGATAGTGTCTCTTTGTCGCATCTTGCCAGTAAAGTACAACAGCCTCGCAGTTTACACTGTTTATTAGCCAATATTTATTGGGCAGATGATTTAGCACAGGCGTTGCAACAACGTGATAGCCTAAAATTGGGCGAGTCAATTATCACCCGTGATGGCACATGGTTAGGGTCTAACTGGCTACAATTTAATGGCGATGATCATTTACGTGACGGCGTACTCGCGCGTCAAAAAGAGATCGAAACACTGCAAGCGCAAATTGAATCTATTATCGAAGAATTATCCTTAAAAGAAGAGCAGCTTGATGAAAGCCAAGCAACATTAAGTGAGCTTGAGACGAAAAAAGCAGCGCTTCAGAAGCAATTAAATGAACATCATCGTCAACAAAGCGAAACGCAATCATCAATTAAAACACTTGAAAATCGCATACAGCAAACACAGCAAAATCAACAGCGTGTATTAAAAGAGATAAGCGTTTTAAGCCAACAAAAAGAAGAAAAATATGCCGCGCATGTACAAGCTACCAATTTGCGTAATGATGCGTTAAAACAAACGGAAGTATTAAGTGGTGAGCGCGAGCAACTACAACACGCTCAGCAAGATTTACAAGCAGCGGTTAATCGCCACAAAGAGGCATCGCAACAATTACGCGACCGCTCGCATAGCTTGCAACTGCAAATCGAAAATCTTAAAACAACGGCGAGTAATAGCCAGCAACAACTGGAGCGTTTAAGCGCACACTTAGAAGACTTAAAACAGCGTGATATTGAGTTTAATGAGGAGCTACAACAACAGGCAGAGCAAGAAGACCTGCCAGCGAAGTTACAAGAGCAGTTGCTAAGGCATAAAAGCATTGAAACGGAGCTAAACGATGCGCGTAAAGCATTAGAAGCGATTGATTTTTCTATTCGCGAGAAGGAACAAGAACGCACGCAAGCGGAACATCAGGTAGAGCATTTTCGTTCTTTGCTAGAAACGCTTAAAATGGAGTGGCAAGAGGTTAGTGTACGCGCAAAAGCATTGCAACAGTCCTTATCAGACACTGAGTTTTCCGAACAAGAGCTGCTAGATGCGCTTGATGATGCTGCGACGATTAAAACACATCAACAACAGCTTGATGATATTGCTAAAAAGATTTCACGTTTAGGCGCGATCAATCTTGCTGCGATTGATGAATATAAAGAGCAAAGTGAACGCAAAGTCTTTTTAGATGAGCAAAACGATGATCTAACAGAGGCACTTGATTTACTAGAAAGTGCGATTCGTAAGATTGATAAAGATACTCGTAGCCGCTTTAAAAACACCTTCGATGAAGTGAACCGCCGTGTACAAGATATGTTCCCGCGTCTATTTGGTGGCGGAAAAGCTAAGTTAGAAATGACAGGCGATGACCTTCTTACTACAGGGGTTAGCATTATGGCGCGCCCTCCTGGAAAGCGTATTACAAGTATTCAATTAATGTCAGGCGGCGAGAAAGCACTCACTGCGGTGGCAATGGTATTTGCCATTTTTGAGCTTAACCCTGCGCCTTTCTGTATGCTCGATGAGGTTGATGCACCTCTCGATGAGGCGAATGTGCGCCGTTTTGCGGCATTGGTAAAACATATGTCTGAG
>JALVDG010000079.1 GCA_027009095.1 Thiotrichaceae bacterium | reverse complement strand
AAGTTTAGCAATATCAGTCGCAAGCTGAGGGTTATATTTTTTGCTGATTTTTTCTAAAATATCATTGATTTCTTGCTTATTTTTCCAGTCTAAATTTTGAGTATATTGATTAAAGTATTCGGTATCCTTATCGTTAAGATGAACTAATTTTTCCATAAGATAAATAAAGCGCAAGTTGGTTTCATCGCCTGAATAAATTTCTTTGCTACTCGGTGCTTTTACGGGGTTGTCATCTTCATCGATGATTCCTATACGCTCTATTTTAGGCACTTTGAGTAAATTTTCGCTATGGATTGCTCCACAATAATACTCTAAACCAAGCGAGTGCTTTTCGAGTAAAACATGATTTTCGTCAAATTCAAAAACATTGGTAAGAAAGGTCATTTCACATTTTGCACAATGCAATTGTTTATAGCGACCTGCTAGGAAATTGCTCAGTATTTTTTGTGAGTTCATTTTATGTGATTCCTTGTAAGTAGAGAGGAAGTCTCTCGGCAGATGCCAGGATAAAAATCATCAATCCATAGATGAACATCAACACCTAAGTCTTTCATATATTCGCGCTTAGGGTTTCCATCTGTTAGATAGATTGCAATATTCGCATCCTCTAATATAGATAGTATTTCCTCAATGTTTTCTGTGTTGGGGGCGCGTAAAGTACAGACAAAAGGGGTGTAGTCTGATTTTTGGAGTTGTTTTATTAGTTCGATGAAAAAAGTTTGATCTGCACTAATTGTGTTGTCCCAGTCAATGGCGATAAATTTTGATTCGGGGTTGTCGAGTAAAATATAAATGTCGATGAGGAACTCATTATAAAACTCAATAAGGGAATGACCTTTTGAGGTTAGAGCAGATTGGAGTATTTGAAAAGACTCAAATTTTTGATAGCCGTTATAGTAGAAGGTTAATATTTCCTCTTCTATCTCTTCCATTTTTGTATCTCATCCTATTCACCAATTTTAATCATACTATCGGAAAAATTTATATAAGTAAATTCTGATACTCTGTCCTTTTATTCGTTTAAGTGGTGGGATTCCTCGCATGGATATTTGTGCGTATAGGCGACTATTCGCTAAGTGAGTATTATGGTTCTTTTTCTTTACTTTTAATTTTTTATAAAAAAAATAAATAGCCTATAATTTTATTGGTAAGCACCAAGAGTATTGGCATTTTTATTGCTTGTTAATTTGCGGTTAAGGTAAATATCTGAATCCGTGACTTCACTACGGCACAGTGAATAAGCTATTGATTCATCACGGGTTTAAAAAATACCCGCTTACACTAAAGCATAATTGAGTACAGTAGTGCTCACTAAACCTAAGGGTGAAGCTAAGATTTTTTAAATCCCCTGCTAAACCAATATCTTATCCCCTGTTATCCGCATTGAAGTCACGGATTCAGGTAAATATTCATGGAGATTGTTGTGTGAAGATCTCCCAATTATTAGGTGAGGAAAAATAATATGAAAAAGTCTGTTTTAGCACTAGCAACTGCTGCGGTATTTGCTCTAAGTTCATTTTCGGCATTTGCAGATCCTATTACTTTAAAATTTTCGCATGTTGTTGCCGAAAATACACCGAAAGGACAAATGGCTACTCGCTTCAAAGAGTTAGTTGATAAGAGTCTAAAAGGTAAAGTAAAGGTTGAAATTTTTCCAAATGGACAACTATTTGGCGATAATAAAGTATTAGAAGCGCTATTGTTAGGTGATGTTCAGTTGGCATCACCTTCATTATCTAAATTTAAAAAATACACTAAAAAACTACAAATTTTTGATTTACCGTTTTTATTTAACGATATGGCGGCGGCAGAACGTTTCCAACAGAGTGAAGTGGGGCAGGGTTTATTAAAGTCTGTTGAGAAAAAAGGTTTGATTGGTTTAGGCTATATGCACAACGGTATGAAGCAGATGTCGGCATCTAAACCACTGCGTGTACCTGAGGATGCAAAAGGATTGAAGTTCCGTATTATGTCGTCAGATGTATTAGCCGCTCAATTTGAGGCAGTCGGTGCAACGCCGCTTAAAAAGCCTTACTCTGAAGTTTTCACGTTATTGCAAACAAAAGCCATCGATGGGCAGGAGAACACTTGGTCTAACATTCGTTCAAAAAAATTCTACGAAGTTCAAGACTATATCACTTCATCTGATCATGGTTTATTGGACTATATGGTCGTTACATCAGCAGAATTTTGGAATGGTTTAGAGCCTGATGTACGTAAAAAGCTAAAAAAAGCACTTGATGAAGCGATTGCTTTTGGGAATAAAGTTGCAGAAGAAAAAGCAATGAGTGATAAACAAGCGATTATTGATAGTAAGCGTACAAATGTCATCGAGCTAAGCAAAGAAGAGCGTCAAAAATGGATTGATGTCATGAAGCCTGTTTGGAAAAAGTTTGAAGGCATTATTGGAAAAGATTTATTAGATGCAGCTATTGCATCTAATAAAGAGTAATTCTTATAACTCAACTTTAGCACTCTAGCAACGTGGATGCCCACTTTCTGGCTCGCCCTGCGAGAGCAATATAATGTGATTGGAGTACTAGCAAAAGGGCATATCTTATTTACGAGGTCTGCCCTTTTTTGTTTTTACCTGAATCAGTGACTTCACTGTGCGGTAGTGAAGTTACTGATTCAGGTTTTATTTAGGAGAGTGATGGAATGCTCGAAAATATTATTAATAAATTTGAAGAAGGTTTTATTTCCTTACTGTTGGTTGTGATGACCTTATTTGTGTTTGCTGATGTTGTACTACGCTTCGGCTTTAATAGCGGTGTTAGTTGGTTGCAAGAAGTCACGCTTTATATGATGGCGTGGTTTGTTCTATTTGGTGCATCATATGGCGTTAAAGTTGGGGCGCATATTGGTGTCGATAGTTTTGTTAAACTATTTCCTAAAAAAATACGTCGAGTTATGGGTGTGCTGTCGGTGAGTATCTGTATCGCCTATTGCATTATTTTTATGATAGGAGCATGGAATTATCTCACTAAATTAAAACTGATTAATCTAGAAATGGAAGATTTAGAAGTTGAGCGATGGATGTCTGAAAGTATCATCCTTATTGGTTTTGTTTTGCTGCTGTTTCGTTTTTTTCAACTACTGATTAAAATTATTAAAGGGGATGCTGAAGGTTTTTCTCATATTGATGAAGCGGCTGAAAGTTTAGAGCTTGCGGATCAAATAAGACAAGAAGAGCATACCATAAAAGGAGGGGATAAATAATGGAATCTTATGTTATCCCTACTTTATTTTTATTACTCTTTTTTTGTATGATGATAGGCGTGCCTGTTGCCGTCTCTCTCGGTTTTTCGAGTATCGTCACTATCTTATTATTTGCAGATGACTCACTCGCTTCGATTGCACTTAAACTCTTTGAAGCGCTCTCTGAGCATTATACCTTTCTCGCCATTCCTTTCTTTATACTGTCTTCTGCTTTTTTATCAACAGGCGGTGTTGCACGACGAATTATAGACTTTGCCATTGACATTGTAGGGCATATTCGTGGTGGATTAGCGATGGCAGGTGTATTAGCTTGTATGTTATTTGCTGCTGTTTCAGGCTCATCTCCCGCGACTGTTGCTGCCATTGGTGCGATTGTTATTGTTGGCATGACTCGTGTCGGTTATCCGCAAAAATTTGCAGCTGGTGTAATAAGTACAGCAGGCACATTAGGCATCTTAATTCCACCTTCTATTGTTATGTTGGTATACGCTGCTGCTACTGAGGTTTCGGCGGCAAGAATGTTTATGGCAGGTATGCTCCCAGGCATTTTAATGGGGGTAATTTTAATGATCGCCATTTATATTTACGCACGAATCAAAGGTTTGCCAGCATCAAAATTTCCAGGCTTTAAGAAAATATTCAAATCAGGCATGACCGCAATGGGCGGGCTAATGCTAATATTTATTGTCTTAGGTGCAATCTATGGTGGTATTGCAAGCCCTACAGAAGCCGCAGCTGTAGCGACGGTCTATGCCTTTTTTATTGCCGTCTTTGGTTATCGAGATATAGGACCTTTAAAGAATACGCCTTGGTTAAAAGATGGTGAAAGCAAAGGTGTTGCTCTTATAAGAAATGGCACGCAAATGTTAGTGGCATTACCTAAAAGCTTTTTTGATAAAGAAGTGCAAAAAGTAATACTGGATGCCTCAAAAGTATCCATTATGCTGTTATTTGTTATCGGTAACGCAATTTTATTTGCCCATGTCTTAACCACTGAACGTATTCCTCATCAAATTGCTGAGATTATTATTCACTGGGGATTACCAGCATGGGGATTTTTATTGGTTGTAAACGTACTCCTGTTGATAGCAGGTAACTTCATGGAGCCATCTGCCATCTTATTAATTATGGCGCCCATTTTATTTCCAATAGCAACGAAGCTCGGTATTGATCCTATCCATCTAGGTATTATTATGGTGGTTAATATGGAGATAGGGATGATAACGCCGCCTGTTGGTCTCAACTTATTTGTTATATCGGGAATAACAAATAAAAGCATGGGCTGGTCTATTAGTGCCTCATTGCCTTGGTTAATACTT
>JALVDG010000078.1 GCA_027009095.1 Thiotrichaceae bacterium | reverse complement strand
AGTAAGTCGTAGCCCTGTGACGGAATAGAGCAAAAGAACCTAAATTTAAAAAGGGCTACGAAAACCTTCACTGATTATTCTAAAGAGTACTGACTGCGTAACATCAGTTAATTCAAGCATTAGAAAATTAAGCCCATTATCTCCAGTCTTATATTTTAGTTCTATTAGAGCGTCTAAGTCCGTTAGAATTAATACTCTTTTAAAACATTTGCACCCAACCATGAAAATAAAAAATAACTACTCCCTAAAAAAATATAATAGCTTTGGTATTGATGTAAACAGCCAATACTTCACCGTTATCAAAAATGATAATGATATTGATGACTTACTCGTATGGCGACAACAATCCAAACAGCCTTTATTATTAGTCGGTGGTGGTAGCAATATACTGTTTAAAAATAATTTTCTAGGGTTAACCGCCATTATAGAAACAAAAGGTATTGAGCTGATTAAAGAAGATGGTGAGTATTATTATGTAAAAGCTGCATCAGGAGAAAACTGGCATCAATTTGTACGTTGGACGGTGGAAAATGGCTATGCAGGATTAGAAAATTTATCCCTGATACCAGGAACAGTCGGTGCTGCGCCTATGCAAAATATTGGCGCTTATGGCGTTGAATTAGCAGATTGTCTTTATGATCTAGAAGCAATAGAGCTTAATACAGGAAGAGCAAAAATATTCACCCAAGAAGAATGCCAGTTTGGATATAGAGATAGCTACTTCAAATCAGTCGCCTTTGACAAATATCTTATTAAAAATATTACCGTGAAATTATCTAAAAAACCACAATGGAACATTAACTACTCAGGTATCAAAGAAAGTTTAGAGGGGCAAGCATTAACAGCTCTAAATATAAGCAACAGTATTATCAGCCTACGCCAAAGTAAGCTACCTGACCCCAATATAATTGGCAATGCGGGAAGCTTCTTCAAAAACCCTATTCTTAAAGAACAACAATGGCAGGAGTTGAAACAAAAACACCCTACTCTATCTGGATACCCGCAAAAAGATGGCTCGATAAAAACATCAGCAGCATGGCTAATTGATCAATGTGGATGGAAAGGAAAACGACAAGGCGATGCTGGTATATACGAAAAGCATGCGCTAGTGCTAGTAAATCATAATAAGGCAACTGGTGAGGAAATATGGGCTTTAGCAGAGGACATTATTGCATCAGTTAATAATAAGTTTGGTATAAAATTGGAAGCAGAGCCTAGAATTATCTATTCATAAAACTGTAATAAGTACTATTAAGGCTATTTTTTATAAAATTCCATTAATATATTTTTTAAAACCAATGATTTAGCTTATTAAAGGATATTTATTCAGTGCTAATAGCTCTCACATAATAAAAAATATTGATCATATATATAAAAAAATTAAAACAGATTGTTTTATTATTTAAATAAAAAATAACGGCTACGATAAAAATCGTAGATATTTAATAATATTAGAATTAATTTATATTGTGATATAAAAAACCAAAAGATAAGTAAAACTAATCAAAATAATAAATATATTTGAATTGAAGCCTTCGCAAACATACTGTCTGATGCACCGCTAATTTAATTCTAACGTAAATATTATGGACAATATTACAAAAAAACCCTACTCATTATCACAAGATTCAGGCACGGATAAACCTGCACTTACTCAGAAAATACCACAGAAAAAGAAATTACAGCTAAGCTCATTTTTTAGCACTTTAATTATAGTGCTAGCAGCTGTATTTACTGTAAATATATCAACAATAACAACTGTTGATGCAAAATCGAAGTATTCTGAAACAAAGGTAAAACACAAGAAGTACCGTAAATATAAGTCTTATCGTAAAAGCAAAAAGCGCTATAGAAAATCTAAAAAGAAAAAATTCTATAAAACTAGATATAAAAAGAAAAAGTTAAGAAAGTATAAAAAAAGAAAAAAATATCGAAAAGGTAAAAGATATTATAAAAAAGCAAAATACTCTAAACGCTATAAAAAGCACTCTAGGTATAAAAAATACAGATACTCTAAAAAACGAAGCAAGCGTAGATCACGTTATATAACCTGCGACCAGCTAAAACCATCAATTTTGCGTCGCAAGGCTCGTAAATATAAAAGGACAATTAACCACGCAGCAGCTACTTATGGGGTTAATAAAAATATGATAAAAGCAATTATTACGGTTGAAACATGCTTTCGCTCAGGACTTAGAGGCACATCGGGCGAACATGGACTCATGCAATTAATGCCCGCAACAGCAAAACGTTTTGGTGTTAGAAATAACCGAAGCACATGGCAAAATATACACGGAGGAACACGCTATTTAAGCTATTTGTTACGTCAATATAATGGCAACAAACGTTATGCAGCAGCAGCTTACAATGGTGGAATGGGGGCAGTTAGCCGTAAAACAGGACCTAAGTTTAGAGCTGTACGTGTTTATTCTGCAAAAGTAATGAATGCTTACCGTAAATTTAACCCTCTTATTATGGTTAAATCAAAAAAGAGAAGATCTAAAAAGAGAAAGAAAAAACTATAAATATAGTCTGGATGGCTTCTAGTACATCAACTTTAGTTTTTAGTTTGATGTACTAGTCCATACAGATTAGCTGGGTGATCCTGATATTTATCTGGGAACGATCTAATCCCAACCACGTCATATTGACGGACAACAGGGGATAAGGTATTGGTTTAGCATGAGATGGATTCTTTTTAAACACACTATAAATCAATAACTTATTCACTATACCGGTAACTTCTCATAATCCACAGGAAAATGTAGCATTTTCATTCTACACTACTATCCATGAGTTCAAACAAACCTAATTTCCCATCTATCCCCGAAAATGAGCGTACCCCGCTCATTGATATGCTGCTTGAATTTATTCAGTGGCAAGCGCAACGTATTAGCGATTTGGAAGATGAAATTCAGGATCTTAAAAAAGAAACAAAAAAGCCGAAGTTTGAATCCAGCAAAATGGATGAAAACACAGAGGACGAAGAGACCAATTATAAACCAATATGAGCAATGATGATATTAACTACAACAATATTCCGTTTTACAACGAACTAGAAACCACTGACGCTTACAAGAATAAACTATTAATTAGCCGTATTAAAACACCATTTGGTGACTTGCTGGCAGGTGCGACAAATAAAGGAATTTGCTTATTAGAATTTACTGATACCAACCGTATAGAGATGCAAATATCGCGCTTAAAAAAAGTTTATAAAAACACAATAATCAACGGTACAAGCAGCTATTTTGAGATACTCAATACACAGCTACAAGATTATTTTTCGGGTAAACTAAAAATATTTGATGTACCACTAGATATTCATGGAACAAATTTTCAAAAACAAGTATGGGATGCGCTACAAACCATTCCTTATGGCGAGACTCGCTCTTATCAAGAGCAAGCCATTGCAATCAATAAACCTAAAACAGTGCGCGCAGTTGCTAATGCTAATCGTAATAATAAAATAAGTATTATCATTCCCTGTCATCGTGTAATTGGAAAGAATGGTGCCATGACGGGTTATGGTGGCGGAATATGGCGCAAAGAATATTTACTGAAGTTAGAAGGTAACTAATACTCCAACAAGCGTAACTACTCAGATTGCACTCTATTTTGTTCGAGTTTAAGGCAAAAGGGCGGAGTTTATTAAGCATAAATGAGCACTTTTAACGCAGAAATCGAGTAAAATAGAGCTCAGATGGAGTAGTTACCAACAAGTTTGATTTAGGGTATAAAATTATTAAACATCGACATAGGCGTAGAGATACTCTTATTAAGCCCTCCTACATCTAGTTGCATATTGGCTGTTGATTTATCCATATCATTCATTGGCATTCGCAAGTCACTCACTAGTTGAGTCATATCAACCATATCGCTTGATATTCCCCGCGTTGATTGCGACATAGAACCTATATTGCTCATCATTCGTTCCATATCGCCCTCCATACCTTTTGAGATGGTGGCTATTTTATCCATATTTCTAGCAATCGCATCATTCATGGTCATAACAGATACTGACATATCCGCTATATCAGTGGTGAGTGATTGAATAAGGTAAAAGCCATACGTTGCTAGGACAGCAAAGGCGATAAGCGATGGGTATATAATGAGTTTTAGATTTCTTGTATCTTGCTTTTCTCTTTCTTCATGGCACTGTAGTTCTTGAGCTATCTCATCGAGATACTGATTATTAATTTCTTTATTTTCAATCGTCATTGTCTTAATTTCGCTCCCCAAATTTGAGGATAATGTAGCATATTGAGTTTATTTGGACAATTATCGATCTTTTTACGTAACTACTCAGCTTGCACTCTATTTTGCCCGATTTCTGCGTTAAAATGCTCATTTATGCTTAATAAACTCCGCCCTTTTGCCTTAAACTCAATACAATCTGAGCAGTTACTGATTATACTGAGTAATTACCTTTTTACTTAGAAAGCTTTGATATCAGAGATTATTAAAATTTCACTCCTGTATAAAGCTCATTCACTTCCCAAACCCACCTCCAATACAAGCTGGAAGTGAGTTATTTAAAGCT
>JALVDG010000077.1 GCA_027009095.1 Thiotrichaceae bacterium | reverse complement strand
ATGAAAGATTCACAAGCCTTTTTTGATCAAGCAAATGCTGCTTTAGGGCATGAGATTGAAATTATTTCAGGTCATGAAGAAGCGCGTATTGTTTACTTGGGTGTATCCCATACCTTATCCAATGACTTTGGTAAACAACTGGTCATAGATATTGGTGGTGGTAGTACTGAATTTATTATTGGTAAAAAGTTTGAACCCATTCATTTAGAAAGTTTAAATATTGGTTCTGTTAGCGCGACACAACGCTTTTTTGGTGATAATAAACTCAGTAAAAATAATTGGAAAAAGGCCAATACTGCCCTTCGTTTAGAAATTATACCCATCGAGTCAACCTTTCGTACAGGTAACTGGAAGCGTGCCATTGGCTCTTCTGGTACGATTAAAGCAACCCGTAAAATCATCCAAGAGTTACAACTCGAAAAATTTGGTATTTCACTCTATGCGCTGCATCAAATACGCGATCTTTTAATCAAAGCCAAAACAATCGACAATATTAAACTCCCAGGTTTAGTCGCAGAGCGTGTACCTGTGTATGCGGGTGGACTGGCTGTTTTGATTGCTGTATTTGAAGGCTTGAAAATCAAGTCAATGACCGTGTCTGATGGCGCTTTGCGTGAAGGCTTACTTTATGACTTAATGGGTAGGATTCAACATGAAGACGTGCGAAGTCGTAGTGTTGAAGAGCTATTACAACGCTTCAATATTGATATTGGACAATCACAACGGGTTAAACAAACTGCGCTACACTTATTTTCGCAAGTATATAAAGACTGGAAATTACCCAAAAAATCCAAAAAACTCCTCGCATGGGCGGCTGATTTACATGAAATTGGTATGTCGATTACACATAGCAAATATCATCTACACGGTGCTTATATTCTCGATCATGTTGATATAGCAGGCTTCTCTCGCCAAGAACAACATTGGCTTTCGGTCATGGTGCAAACACATCGTCGTAAACTCACCTACAATGTCTTTGATGGATTACCTGATAATGAAAGACATACAGTAAAACGCCTCAGTATTTTATTGCGATTATCAGTCTTATTACACCGCCTACGTCTTGAACAAGAAATACTTATCAAAGCCTCGGCAACGGATACTTACCTAAAACTAAGTTGCGATAAAGAAACACTCGCCAAAAGAACCTTGCTACTTGCTGATTTAGAGCGTGAAAAAGCATGGTTGGATAAAGTTAATATCGAGCTTGATTTTTAATTATGACAAGCAAAACACCTTATTACGGTCAATGTCTTTGTGGCGATATTCAATATAAAGTGGATAAAATTGAGCCACAAATGGCACACTGTCATTGTATTGCCTGCCAAAAATTTCATGGTGCAGCTTTCTCTACCTTTGGTGAAGCTAAAAAAGAAAATTTCCACTGGATTAAGGGAGAAAATCAATTAAAAAGCTTTACTGCAGAAAATGGTGCGGTTCGACAATTCTGTCAAAATTGTGGTTCTAGCATGACCTTTGCCGCCTCAAAAAAAGTGACCGATATTATTGAATTTTCACTCGGCACTTTAGACAGCCCGATTGATTTACAACCAGATATTCATGTATATACCCATTACAAAGCTAATTGGTCGATTATTTGCGATGGTTTACCGCAGTATAAAAAAGGTAGGTAGCACATTAACAAGTTGGGTTTGATGGAGTACTAACATGTACGGAATAAAAAAAGGGCTACCAAACGGTAGCCCTTAAAGGTGTTTCTTTTTCTAACTATTTTTGTAACTACTCAGCTTGCACTCTATTTTGCCCGATTTCTGCCTTAAAGGTGCTCATTTATACTCATAAACTCCGCCCTTTTGCCTTGAACTCGAACAAAATAGAGCGCAATCTAAGCAGTTACTGATTATGCTGAGTAGTTACCTATTTTTTACTTATACAATACTAACGGTTACGTACAAAGCGACGAATTTCCGCTACATGACGACGACTTACTTCTAACTCATCTTCAATTTGATCAATCGTTACTCTTACACGTCCGATAGGTGTTTTTGCTAAACCTGTTATACGGCTTTTCGCAACCAATGCATTACGATGAATGCGGATAAAACGCTTTGAAAGATCATTTTCTAAGGACTTTAGTGACTCTTCGATAATCACCTCACCCTTCTTGTGACGTACTGTGACGTACTTCTGATCTGCTTGGAAATAATATACATCTTCGATGGGAATTAGCTCCAGATTTCCACGCATACGTGCACAAATGTGCTTACGCTCTGGACCTGTATCCTGATTGTCTTCTAGCATCTCTGTACGTTGTAGACGGTTTAAAGATTTTGCTTGCTCAAGACTTTTTAATAATTGTTCTTGTCTTATAGGCTTCATGAGATATCCTGTGGCTTTAGTTGAAAAGGCTTCTAATGCATGATCACTATACGCTGTAGTGAAAATGACGGCTGGTGGATTTGACATATTAGATAAGTGTTTTGCTACTTCTAATCCATCCATTACTGGCATGGAAATATCTAATAAAATCAAATCAGGTTGATGACGCTCTACCATCATCAGTGCTTCGGCACCGTTTTCTGCTTCAGCACAAATCTTATAATCTGAATGATCATCTAATAAGGTATGTATTCTTTTTCTTGCTAATTCTTCGTCGTCTACAACGAGTACGTTCATTGGCATTATTATTTACTCCTTCGGGATCGTGAATGCGACGCGATATTGATGGGCTGATTTTTTTATACTTATATTTGCCCGTGCGCCGTATGCTAGCTGTAATCTATTTTTTAAATTTTCTTGGGCAATATGATTGCCCTTTTGATGCGAGTTAGTCCCCTCAGGCGGAATAGGGTTCGTCACAACCACCTCCAGATGATTACCTGCATCGTACAAACTAATACCTAATGTACCGCCTTCTTTGCGCGGCTGAACACCATGATAAATTGCATTTTCCACCAATGGCTGTAATAAAAGAGGTGGTATTAACATATTGAAAGGTAAGGTATTTCTATCCATATCCCAGACAATATTTAGTCTTTTCTTACCCAAACGAAGACCTTCCATTCGCAAATAACGAAGGGTTACATCTAACTCTTCTTTTAGCGTAATGCGATTTCTAGTGTCTAAAGTGGTTCGAAAAATATCAGCCAAATCCAATAAAGCATCTTCTGCATCTTTAGGATCTTGATGAATGAGCTGTGAAATAGTGTTTAAACTATTAAACAAAAAATGAGGTCGCATTCTTGATTGCAACGCATCATATTTTGCACCAGAATCTGCTTTAACAC
>JALVDG010000076.1 GCA_027009095.1 Thiotrichaceae bacterium | reverse complement strand
TAATAAGCACCATCACTGAATACTTTGTTGTTGTTTGTGTTTTTATCATGTTTACTCGCTATTGACTTTTTAAATAATAAATATAAGGGAATACCTATAAAAATAGTTAAATTCTGATTTACCCCCCGAATACTAAGAAGATCGAATTTAACCCCTCAAATGTAGGAATATTGGCAAATTATATTCACCATGACCTAAGAAAGCCCCCCCTTTTTTAGGGCATCCCTGACTATAAGCAACAACAAACTGAAGATATTTTTATAGCAATATCCCTCTTTAAAAACCAAGAGGAAAGTAGTGTGAATAAATCATTTTTATCAATCGCTTGCGGACTCGTTTTATCGACTGGAGCAACCCAACTGTATGCTGAAGTTATCTCTAATAATATTGCCACAGATATTATAGAGCCTGCTGGAACATACGATATAAGCGCGCCTAATGTCTTAAATATGACCGCGACAACCGTGATAGAAGCCGGTCCATGCATTCCTTCTAATTACACTGGTTGCACACTTAACGATATATTAAATGACATTAATCCGTCTGATGATTTTAAACCTGAAATTAAAGTCCATATGACAGCAGATGATTTTCCTGATGATGGTCTGGTCTCGAACGCAACAATGAGACAACGCGGAGCAACAAGTCGGAGTGCACCACAAAAATCCTTCCGCATAAAGCTTGATAGTAAAAAGCATTTATGGCGAGGTGAACGTCGTATTCAACTCATCAAGTCAATGTACGATTTCACAAGAGTACGCAATAAGTTAGCCTATGACCTATTTGCAGAAATACCGCATCTTCCTAGTATGCGCTCTCAGTTTGTCCACTTAAATATCAATAACCAAGCGATCAATGAAGACTATGGTCTTTATACTAGTGTTGAACATTTTGGTAAGGAGTATTTAGTAAGACGAGGCTGGGATAAAGATTCACGCGTCTATAAAGCAGAGTCTTTTGATTTTTATGCTAAAGCTGATCTAGAAATTGATGCAACAACAGGCAAGCCTAAAGATAAGGTCGCATTTGAAAAATTAGTAGAAATAAAGCGGGGTAAAACGCATTTTGATTTTGCTAACATGATCAAAGACTTAAATAACCCTGCTGTTGATTTTAATACTCAAATTATGGGGAAATATTTCAACCTTGACAATTATTTAACATGGTTTGCTGTTAATATTTTAGTCGGTAATGCCGATACCAATTTCCATAATTTCTATCTGTACAATCCCAAAGGAAAGGATAATTTCTATCTAATACCATGGGATTATGATATTTCCTTTGGCATGAATTTAGATGATCCGAATGAGCCTTTCGAGCAACTACCACGCTGGTGGACTTCTCAGGCTAACTGGTGGGACATTTTATTACATCGTCGTTTTTTAAGTGAGCCTGGCAATTTAGCGCTATTAAAAACCGCTATCTTAGAGGTGAAAAATAAATATTTAACAGAAGCTAAGATCAAAGCCAAAGCAGATAGTTATTACGATATTGTATTCCCTATTCTTAGACAAACCCCTGACTGGGACTATATTTACGTACAAGGAAATACCGATCCTGAGCGTGTTGCCGAGTATAATAGAATTTTTACTGGGCTAGCAAAAAATGTAGAAACAAACTACCAACGCTTTCTAGAGCGAGTGGACGATCCTATGCCTTTTTATATGGATAAGGCACAGTTTCTAAGTAATCATCAGATTAAATTTTCTTGGACTCCCGCAGTTAGTTTAAATAATCAAGCAATTGTTTATGAGATTGAAATTGCGACAACTGCCGATTTCAAAGCAGGTACTATTATTAGCAAAATTCCTAATATTAGCACCACAGAACATACGTTGACATGGACGCATCCTAAAGGTCAATATTTTTTTAGAGTTCGCGCAAGAGACGCGGCTAACCCACAGCTTCATTGGCAAGAAGCAACCAATGATGACGATGGTTTAAAATATGCATCTGGCGTTGAAATATACGGTGTAAGAAAGATGTATGTAGCGGAAGATGGCGGAACCGTCACGCCCCCAACGGTATCTGTCTCAAATCCTGTTGCTTCGATTACTGTCGATGGTGACAGCTCTGATTGGAGCGCACTCACCTTATTTGGCAACGATGGCAATGATATTCCTGACGGCAATAAAAATATTATCGACTGGAAATCAGCTACTTTTGCACACAATAATCAGACGGTTTATCTTCTTTATAAGAACTATGGAAATATTGGCAATCGTCTTGAATGGGGCTGGCAAGTATTTATCGATACAGATAATAATCCCACAACAGGTTTTAAATACAGTGACAATTTGGGGGCAGATTATATTATCGAAGGCGCTCATCTGCTTAAATATAATGGCTCAGGAACAAACTGGAACTGGAAGTCAAAAAGAACTCTTTTTCATAAAATTAAGGAGAATACTGTAGAGTTTGGTCTCCCTAGAAGCTGGCTAGGAAACCCTGCATCTTTTAAGGTTGCCTTCCAAGGAGCAAATGAGTCTTACGGCGGTACTAGCGTTGATAATTATCCCAATAATACCAAAGAGAGCTTTTCTTACTCGTTTGGAAAGATAATGCCACCAAGCAATCAAGCCCCTATTGCTAGTAATCAAAATATCTCTGTTACTGAAAACACTCAAGCAAACTTTCGACTACAAGCAACAGATGCAAATAATGACTTACTCAATGTTATTATTACCCAGCAACCGACTCATGGCACATTAACGCTAGCGACAGATAGCGCCTTTGTCAGCTATAAGCCCAATGCATCATATACGGGTGCAGACTCCTTTAAGTACAAAGTCTCAGATGGACAACTCGAAAGTAATATTGCCACGGTATCGCTAAATATAAGTGCAAAGCCAAGTCCTAATAGTGTTTCTAATCTTGTGAATGCAGCTGCTATTCGAGTTGATGGAAATTCAAACGATTGGAAAAAGCTGAAATTTTTTAACAATGATCCTAAAGACATTGCTAGCAATGCAAAGAACCCAATTGATTGGGAACAAGCAGCACTTGCACATTCAAATGATACGGTCTACTTAATCTATAAAAATCACAATCAAGTGAACCCTAACGCCAATACTGGCAGTGAAATAAAATGGGGCTGGCAAACATTTATTGATACCGATAAAAAGGCCAATACAGGTTTCCGACTTAATTCTGATTTAGGAGCAGAATACCTTGTTGAAGGAAAAACCATTTTCCAGTACAAAGGAAATGGAAACAACTGGAAGTGGGTAAAACTTGGAACTGCTGATTTAAAATACAGTAATAAAACAATAGAGCTAAGCTTCCCTAGAAACTGGTTAAGTCAACACAGCAATGTAAAAGTAGCCTTTTTTGGCAACAACGAAGCCTATTCAGGAAGAAGTTACGACCGTTATCCAAATAAAGGAAGTTTTGAATACAGCTTCACAGGCACTGCCGAAACAGCTAATACTCTAATTCCTGTTGCAGCAACACAAAAATCAGTATTCTCCTCTCCTGAAACGCATAAACCGCCATTAGCTAGCACAACAGATACTGTTAATAGCAATGATAATAAAAAATCAGGTGGTAGCTTTTCGTGGACTTTATTAGCGGGAATGTTGTTATTTATTAATAGACGTAGACTGCTAAAAGCAAAATAAAGCACAATCTGAACAGTTACCGATTATGCGGAGTAGTTATAATAAAACAAGAAACACGATCCTAAAATCCCTTGTGACTAGTGGCATCGGTAGCAAGGGGTTTAATATTATAGAGTTCACATATTAAACCGCCAAAGGAGTCCAAACTTTAGCTTGTGTAGTTTGTACAAGCTAAAGTTTGGACTCCTTTGAGGTTGGAAATTATTTACCTGAAAAACTACACGTAATATCCCTTACTTATTTTTATTTGCTTCTTTTTGCAGTACTTTTCCTGCCTTTTGCAAATCCTTACCAACACCTGAGACTGTGCTACAAGCACTTATTGAGATACTTACGATTAATAATAATAGTACTGAAGATAATTTAGACATTATTCTCACCTCTTTAATTAGTTTTGCTGATATTAACCCCGCTTACACAAACTAACAATAACTGGCTTCATTTAAAGAACAGTAAAAGTGACAAATAAACCACAAACATGTCATCTAATGACAGAAGTTATTTCTGTGAAAAATAACAAGAAATATTTTTTATATTAAATATCAACAACTTATATAAAATAAAAAATATAAGCAAAGTTGGCATCAGCATTGCAGTCTATATTGGCATATACAAACTGAAATGAGTTAATACAAAATTTACCAG
>JALVDG010000075.1 GCA_027009095.1 Thiotrichaceae bacterium | reverse complement strand
GTGGCTTGCAAAATCAACTACTTACAATTCACATAATTTTAAAATTCGTGAATTATATTTATTCGCAAAATTGCGAACCTTGTAACTTGCTGATTTTAATGATTTTAAAATGTTCATTAAAGTCAACTAAATTTAAGTGCGATTGCCCTACGATATGAGTAGATTTATTAGTTAAAACTTCCTTATACTTCCAATTATGGCAAAAAGTAAAAGTAGCAACGCTTGGTTGCAAGAACATTTTGATGATGAATACGTTCTCAAATCTCAGCAAGACGGATATCGCTCCAGAGCTGTTTACAAACTAGAAGAAATTCAGCAAAAAGATCAACTTATCAAACCCAATATGACCGTTATCGACTTAGGTGCGGCTCCTGGCGGCTGGAGTCAATATGCGACTAAATTGGTAGGAAAAAAAGGTCGAGTTATCGCAAATGATATTCTAGACATAGACCCCCTCCCTTTTGTTGAATTTATTCTAGGCGACTTTACCGAAGAAAGCGTCTTAAATGAGATTTTAAGCGTACTAGGCACAGATACCTCTGGAAATAAGAAATTAGACGTTGTAATTTCGGACATGGCACCCAACATGAGTGGTGTAGACAGCATAGATCTTCCGCGCTCACTTTATCTTTGTGAATTAGCCCTAGATATGGCACGGGAAGTCTTAAAGCCTGGTGGATCAATGGTTGTAAAGTTATTTCAAGGTCAAGGCTCTGACGAATACTTACAAGATGTACGCAGTAGCTTTAAAAAAGTAAAAATACGCAAACCCAAAGCATCACGCGCACGTAGCAAAGAAGTTTATGTCGTTGCTAAAAATTTCTATAACAAATAAACCTTTTCTTGATTAATTTCAAAGGAAATTTGAGTCATGCGTTTTATCATGTAAAATGGCTAATTTGTACGTAATAGTTTGTAATTTAATTTAACTCGAACTACACAGTGACTACGGTCATAAAAATCGAATCGAGCTAATTCGCACAGCACTGAGGAAAATTCATTGAGCGATTTAAATAAAAATATTTTAATGTGGGTAGTTATCGCCCTTGTCTTAGTTGCTGTTTTCAGTAAATTTCAAGACCAAGGAATGACACGTGCTTCCGATGTTTCTTACTCACAGTTTTTGAATGATGTTAAAAACAATAATATCAGTGAAGTTGTCATACGAGGACAAGTCGTTACAGGTAAAACAACCTCTGGCTCAAAATTTCAAACATATGCCCCTATTAACGACCCAAAAATGATTGATGATCTCATCTCTAGTGATGTAGCAATCAAGGTTGAGCCACCTGAAAGTCGCTCGGTATTAATCGATATTCTTATCAATACCATTCCTTTCTTGCTTATTATTGGTCTATGGATTTACATCATGCGCCAAATGCAAGGTGGCGGGGGAAAAGGCGGTCCTATGTCATTTGGTAAAAGTAAGGCTCGCATGATGTCTGAAGACCAAATCAAAGTCACTTTTGCCGATGTTGCAGGTTGTGAAGAAGCCAAAGAAGAAGTTTATGAGTTAGTCGAGTTTCTTAGTGACCCTAGCAAATTCCAAAAATTAGGTGGTAAAATTCCACGTGGTGTTTTACTTGCAGGCTCTCCTGGTACAGGTAAAACATTACTCGCAAAAGCAATTGCTGGTGAAGCAAAAGTACCTTTCTTCAGCATCTCAGGTTCAGACTTTGTAGAAATGTTCGTCGGTGTTGGTGCATCACGTGTACGTGATATGTTTGAGCAAGCTAAAAAACATGCACCTTGCATTATCTTTATTGATGAAATTGATGCAGTCGGTCGCAAACGTGGTGCTGGCATGGGTGGTGGAAATGATGAACGTGAACAAACATTAAACCAATTACTCGTTGAAATGGATGGTTTTGAAGGCTCAGAAGGCGTTATTGTAATTGCTGCAACTAACCGCCCTGATGTACTTGACCCTGCTTTATTACGTCCTGGACGTTTTGACCGTCAAGTCGTCGTACCTCTTCCTGATGTACGTGGACGTGAAAAAATTCTTGTTGTGCATATGCGCAAAGTTCCAATTGGCGATGATGTAAAACCTGCAATACTTGCACGTGGCACACCAGGCTTCTCTGGAGCTGACCTTGCCAATCTTGTCAATGAAGCTGCTTTATTTGCCGCACGCTCAGATAAGCGCACAGTAGGTATGGAAGAGTTCGAAAAAGCAAAAGATAAAATCATGATGGGCGCAGAACGCAAGTCTATGGTGATGAACGAACAAGAAAAGAAAAATACAGCTTATCACGAAGCAGGTCATGCCATTGTTGGTCTTAATGTTCCAGAACATGATCCTGTTTATAAAGTAAGCATAATTCCTCGTGGTCGTGCTTTAGGTATTACCATGTTCTTACCAGAAGAAGACCGCTTTAGTTACAGCAAACAGCACTTGGAGAGTCAAATATCAACGCTTTATGGTGGGCGTTTAGCGGAAGAAATAATTTTTGGTAAAGACAGTGTCACCACAGGCGCATCCAATGATATTGAACGAGCAACTGAACTAGCTCGTAATATGGTCACAAAATGGGGGCTTTCAGAAAAATTAGGTCCTCTAGCTTATGCAGAAGATCAACATGAAGGATATCTTGGCATAAGCGGATCACAATCTGCTAATGTGTCAGATGATACTGCTAAAGATATCGATGATGAAATTCGTATGTTTATCGACACCAACTACACTCGTGCCGAAAATATTCTGACAGAAAATCTCGATATATTGCATTTAATGGCTGAAGCATTATTGAAATATGAAACCATTGATAAAGATCAAATCGATGCCATTATGAAGGGTAATGTTCCACCTCCTCCAAAAGATTGGACCGATGACGATGACAGCACACTAACCCCTGCCCCAAGCGATGGCTCAGGCACGGAAGAAGATGCGAAAGAAAAAAATGATGCTACTAAGAAGTCAGATAATATAGCTGGTGCTAGTGATGCTGCTAGCTTATAAACTGGTCACTATTTAAAAATATCATTACAAAAATCCCTGCTCTTTAGCAGGGATTTTTAATTTAAGGTAAATAGAAACTTGTTATTGCCTCCAATATCAATAATGGGACACATCACTAATATCACCTAATTCTCTAAGCACAACCGTTGCAAAACTACCCGCAGGTAAAACAAAGCTCAGTTGAATATAATCCTCATTAAAACTATATTCAAACTCATTTACAGATAAGCGCAGTGAGCGACGCTCTTGTTTAAGACCATGCTTTACCAAACCTTCGGCTAAATCACTAAACTCACTAGCAACCTTCTGCTCCAACATCTCAACTTTATCTTTACTTGATAAACTCCCTTTACCCCATAGCGCACCTGTTGGGTGCAAGTCTTGACTTTGTGTTCTTTCAATTAAAGTGCTATCACCATCATCAGGAAAATAAGAATTTGAGCCATTTAGGACAAATACATCACCTAGCAAAGCTTTGTTCCAAGTATCTTTTTCGACACGCTGAGATAATATATGATTGAATATCCACGAACGTGCAGCAGAAAGAAAAATACTTCGCTTTGCTCGTGACTTAGGCTTAAATTGATCTGAAAACCAGTTTTTAGCACTTTCGATATTATTAAAATTACGCCCAAAACGCTGCTCACCATAATAATTAGGTACACCGCCTTCTTTAATTTTTTGACAGCAAATTTTAGCTTGTTCAATATCACCCTCTATCTCTCGAATAATAAGCGTGAAGCGATTTCCTTTTAACGCACCTCGGCGAAGTTTTTTGTTATGCCTTGTTTCTGCAAGAATTTTAATAGATTTAGGCAACTGCTCCTGCCAGTTGGGTGCTTCTCGACCTGGTATTTGTATACTAAACCATTGAGTAGTAATAGCATGACGATCCTTCATACCCGCATAACTCACGTCTTTACGCGGTACTTTGGCTATTTTAGCTAATAGTCCTGCTACCCAATCGGTATTCTCGCCTGTTTTTTGGATATGCAGATATACATGCTCACCCTCACCCGAAAGTTCAAAAGATGAGATTTCATCTACTTTAAAATCACTGTTTTCTTGGCGTATTATACCGCTTAATAACTTATCACTTTCCTTGCTATAAGCTTTAATAAAACGTTTCATTTAATAACCGCCCTTTCAGCAATCGTATCTGCTACTTTATCACGCAGATAAATGGGTTGAGCCTGCTCCGCCGAGACGGATTTACCCTGTCGCCAATCTTCCATTGCTAATCTGACAAGATATTTTGCAGAAGGTAAAACACCCTCTATTTTTATTATATTTTCTTGATTAGATAACGATAACTGATCTGCATACTCATCCCAGCCACTACCTGCAACCGTCCAGCTTTTATTATCAAGCGCATTTAATAAAGCCTCTGGTTTACTCACTACCTCTTCACCTTGCAGGATCATAACACTATTTTTAACAATATATTTTCCCCAATAAACCTCTCCCATACGTGCATCTATGGCAGCAATACACCGCTCTGCGCCCTGCTCTTCAAATACCTGCTGAGCAATAGCCGCCAATGTTGAAATTGGCAAGAGTTGTTTGTCTATTGCGAGTGATAAGCCATGTGCTACACCTGTAGCAATACGCACTCCTGTAAAA
>JALVDG010000074.1 GCA_027009095.1 Thiotrichaceae bacterium | reverse complement strand
TTCCAATGGAGAAAGAGTCATCTACAGCAAAAAAAGAGGATTTTTCAGAGCTAGATATATTAGATAATTTAGATGACTTAACTCTTTCTACTGAAAATAAAACAAAAGAAAAGCCTCCAACATCATTAAAAGAAGGCATAAAAATAGAAAATACCGACAATATTTCTATGCCTAAAATTAGCTCAGAATCACCCACAATAGAACATCCTAAAGAAAATTTAATAGCTGATATTACAATAGAAACTCCAGAGACAAGCAACAAGGAAGAAAACCCTGCACCAACATTTCAAAAATCACCAGAAATAGATAATATTGATGAGTCCTCTACGCTATTACTTGATGATATTTTAGAAGCCAGTAAAGAAACTACTTCTGAAGTAATACCGGCTGATGACCTCCAATCACTACTTGATGAATTAATAGAGAACAAGGAGAAACAAAAGGATGAAAAAGCAGAAAATAATCAAAATTCTGATGGGCAAACAGTAGAAGCCAAGCGAAAAACTAAAGAAATAAAGAGATGGAATATTTTATGTGGTGAATATGATGATATTAGTTATAAAATCAGTTCATATGAGGAAACCCACTTTACACTAACCGATACAATTTTCCCTTATATAAAAGATAGCATTTCTTTTAGTAAACGCTCAAATTGCTGGATGAAAATGTCTTACAAATACCTGTCTATAGTTATAGATCCAGAAAGTAAGCATATTCATAGTAGTATTTCGTTAGAAGATAAAAATTACATCTATCTTTGCATAAAAAATATCGATGAAGATCAGGTAGAATTTGAAGAAATCGATGAACAAGGCATTGCTTTATTCAAGCAAAATAATAGCATAAAGTACTTTAAATATAGCTTTGATGCCTTCCTCTGGACAACCAGTCTGATAGTTTCTCATGGTCGTCTACCTGATAATGTAAACCCAGAAACTAAAATTAGCATCACTAACTGGCTAAATCTCAAAGAGGTGGAAAAATTTCCATATATAATGCAAATAGCAGCTATTTTCAATCAACATCATGCCAGTTTAGACGAAGTTGCCACGTGGATGAATCTGCCTAAACGCTATGTTTATGCATTTTATAATGGTGTCGCTGCACTTGATATGATCGAGAAAGATCCTAAAAAATCAAATAAAAAGAGCTTAATCGCAATGGGAAAAGAGAAAAAAGAAGAAAGTACGATAAAAAAGCTTCTTTTTACCAAAATTATGTAAAAAGAAATTATCCTTAGAAAAAAGAGACAGGCTTACGGCACATTGCCTGAGCGCTGTCTTACAACCTCATACAAACAAACACCTGTGGCAACAGAAACATTAAGGCTTGACACCTTTCCAGCCATTGGAATTGAAATTAAATGATCACAATGCTCTTCTGTTAAGCGGCGCATTCCTTTTCCTTCTGCACCCATAATAATTGCTGTTGATGCTTTATAATCCCCTGCATAAAGATTTTGGTTAGCTTTATCGCTTGTACCAGTTACCCATACACCTGCATTTTTTAATAGATTAATTGTTCTAACAAGATTGGTGACTTGTACAAAAGGAATCGTTTCTGCCGCTCCTGATGCCACTTTTCTAGCGATAGGCGTTAAACCAACCGCTTTATCTTTTGGTGCGATAACGGCATGTACTCCAGCACCTTCTGCGGTTCGTAAACATGCCCCTAAATTATGTGGATCGGTCACACCATCTAAAATTAATAATAAAGCAGGCTCGTCTAAGTTTGCTAAAAGATCAAATAGTTCAGCATCATCCCAAGACTTAGGTGCATTATATTCTGCTACAACCCCCTGATGCTTACGTGTTTTTGCTATTTTATCTAGCTGACTCATATTGGCTTTATGTAATAGTAAGCCACGTTTTTGTGCTTTTTGCGCTAAATTTACAATCCGCTGATTTTTTTTAGATTCTGCTATCCATACTTGTAACACATTATCTGCATCATTTTCCAGAGCACTCTGTACAACATGGATACCGTTTATATGGGTTTTCATTTGTCTGATTTTTTCCGACGAGGCTTACGCTTTTTTGACTTCTTTGGCTTTCTTTCCTCACCATTATCTGGCAAGACAAAATCGATTTTTCGTTCATCTAAATCAACACGAGCGACTACAACCTCAATAGCATCACCTAAAGCATAGTTCTTGCCACTATTCTCCCCAACCATACGATGACGCGCGGCATCGAAGTGATAATAATCACTTTTCAGTGCTGTTATATGCACTAAACCCTCAACATATACATCATTTAACTCTACAAATAAGCCAAATCCTGTTACCGCAGAGATAATTCCAGAAAAAGTTTCTCCTTGTTTATCAAGCATATATTCTGCTTTTAACCATGCTAACACATCTCGTGATGCATCATCTGCCCGACGTTCATTTGCTGAGCAGTGCTCACCTAATGCTTTCATATCGGTATAGCTATAATCATAACTATCAACCGTTTTTTCTTGAAGAATATGACGAATTGCACGATGTACTAACAGATCAGGATAACGACGAATGGGTGATGTGAAATGAGCATAATCACGCTGTGCTAAACCAAAATGAAAGGCTTTTTCAGGGTGCTTTATATCGGCAGGTGCATAAACGGCTCTTGATAAAGAACGTAACATAACGGTTTGTATTAAATGAGCATCGGGGCGATCTTTAATACTAGCTAAAAGATTTGCATAGTCTTTAGGTTTCGGCTTATCTCCACCCCCTAGTTTTAAACCTAAACCATTTAAAAACTCATGTACTTTTTCGATACTTTCTTGATTAGGGCCTTCATGCACTCGATGCAAAGCAGGAATTTCATATTCTTTTAAAAATCGTGCGGAACATACGTTCGCGGCAATCATGCACTCTTCAATAATCTTATGTGCATCATTACGTTCTGTTGGTAATATATTTTCAATTTTACGATCTTCACCAAAAATAATACGGGTTTCTGCTGTTTCAAAATCCATTGCACCGCGCTCGGTACGCGCATCACGTAGCACATCGTACAAGGAATAAAGATCATCTAAATGACGTACAATATGAGCGTATTCATGACGTAATTCAGGATCATGATCTACCACAATGCTCGCCATTTTATCGTAAGTTAAACGTGCAGCAGAGCGCATTACACCTTCGAGGAACTCATACTCTACGATTTCACCATCCATATTGATCAGTGTTGAGCACACCATACATAAACGATCAACATCAGGGTTGAGTGAACATAAGCCATTAGAAATTGATTCTGGTAACATGGGAATGACTTCGGCAGGAAAATAAACCGATGTTGAACGATTCCAAGCTTCTTTATCTAGCTCACTGCCAATTGACACATAATGAGAAACATCTGCAATTGCAACAACTAAACGCCAACCATCACCTTCTCGTTGGCAAAAAACAGCATCATCAAAGTCACGAGAATCTTCACCATCAATCGTAACGAGCGGCACGCCACGAAAATCATAACGGACTTCTTTGTCCTCTTCCGTCACTTCAGTGCCTAACTTCTCTGCTTCAGCCAATACTTCACTTGTCCAAACATGAGGCAAATCATATGAACGTAGCGCAATATCAATTTCCATACCTGGTGCCATATGGTCACCGAGTATCTCAATAATTTTACCAATAGCTTGATGACGAACAGTAGGATGCTCAACAATGGCAACCACTACAATCTGCCCGTCTTCTGCATCAAGATTACTATCCGCTGGTATCACAATGTCTTGTGTAATTCGTGAATTATCGGGTGTTACAAAACCGATTCCACCTTTAGCACCACCAAAGTAACGACCAACTACTTGATTTGTATTTCGCTCTAATACCTCAACTATCGCACCTTCTTTACGTCCTCGGCGATCAACACCTTTTACCATTGCCAAGACTTTGTCGCCATGCATTACTTTACGCATTTGCTTGGCATGTAAAAAAAGATCATCACTGCCATCATCAGGAATTAAAAAGCCAAAACCATCAGGATGACCTGTGACTCGCCCTGTAATTAAATCGGCTTTATCAACAGGTACATATTCTTTATTACGGTTAAATATTATCTGCCCATCACGTTCCATCGCACGTAAACGATACTTCATCGGATCAAGATCCTCTGGCTCGCTTAGTCCAAGCTCGTTTGTCAAGTCTCTAAAACCCATTGGTTTAGGGCTATTGCTTAATATTTCAAGTATTAGCTCACGACTAGGAATTGGACGACCATATTTTTCTGCTTCGCGTTTTTGATGTGGATCTTTGTATTTCTTCAAAATATTAAATTATCTTTGTTAGTTTTATAAAGTGCGTATTCTACTCTATTAAAAAATTTTAAAATACACTTGCATTGTCTGATGTAGCAACAATAGCAGCATAAAACTCAACTAATCGTTAAAAAGTCTATTTTTACTTAAAAAACTTTGTACAGAATATTTTTATAAATAAGTAACTTCTCATAATCCACAGGCACGTTTAAAATCAATAACTTGCAGTGGATAAAAAATACACACCTTGGTTTTTAGCATAGCTAAACCATTGATTTTTTCTTTTTAGAAAGTGAAAAAATGAAATTTAGCTATAAAAATAATCATTTCTGATGTTGTAAAACACTATAAGCTATTGTTTTATAAGGCTACCTGCAAGTTATGAGAAGC
>JALVDG010000073.1 GCA_027009095.1 Thiotrichaceae bacterium | reverse complement strand
ACCCGATGTTGGCTTCTATTCGTGGTAACAAACCATGCATAAAAATTCTAAATAAAAATGATTTAGCTGATGAGGAAAAAACACGGCAATGGCAAGAGTACTTAGATAAACAAAAAGGTATAAAAACTATTGCCGTTAATATGTCGCAGCCTGAGAAAATTCATCAATTAACCGCCTTGTGTCATAAAATGATACCAGACAAAAAAGAGACTGATGAGCCTTTAAATGCGGTGATAGTAGGTATTCCTAATGTAGGAAAATCAACGCTTATTAATATATTAGTAGGGCGCTCTATAGCGAAAACGGGGAATGAGCCAGCAGTAACGAAAGGTCTGCAGCGTATTGCTTTAAAAGAACATAATATTCTTTTATTTGATACACCAGGTATGCTTTGGGGGAATATAGAAAATGTAAATAGTGGTTATCGTTTAGCTGCAACAGGGGCAATTAAAGATACAGCTATTGAAATTGATGATGTAGGTTTTTTTACAGCAGAATATTTATTGGAGCAATATCCAGAGTTATTAATAAAACGTTATCAATTGGATTTTGTGCCTGCTACAGAACTAGAATTTCTTGAATTGATAGGCAAAAAACGAGGCTGTCTTCGTTCTGGTGGAGTTGTTGATTTAATTAAAATATCAAAAATTTTATTAACAGAGTTTCGCGATGGCGTATTGGGAGAAATCACAATGGAAACTCCCTTAATGATGGAAAAAGAGGTTGCTGAAACTGCAATTATTGTTGCTAAAAAAGCAGCAAGAAAAGCAGCAAGAAAACTAAGGCGTAAAAAGAAAAGATAGTTTCTTTCTTGGATACGTCCATGATCATACAGTACCCGATAGTCAATACTTTGACTTAGCAGTACTCTAACCAATTTATATTGACGGATAAAGAGTAAATATAAATTACTTGGAGTACTAGCCCCTTATTCAATTTATACGATTTTTCATTAAACTGGAATGGGTGTTGAAGTTATATCATAGGAACTAAACTTTCTTTCTATTAATCCATGTTTTCTTGCTTGCTCTCTCCACGGAGTAATGTGTGGTGCTTCTAGATGTTTTTCTAAACTAGCTCGATCTGGCCACATTTCTGAAAATCGTATTAACCCTTTATCAAAAGGGTCTTCAGCTATCTCATACAAAATACATCTATCATTTTTTTGTGTAGCTTCCACAAATATTTTTAAGTGAGGTAATACTCCTTCTATTTTGTCAGGAGGAAACCTTAAAATACCAAATACGGCTATTTTTGCTTCCATAAGATTTCTCTATATATTTGTTATATAACAGTCAACTTATTTCCCCGTAACAATAGCCTTCGCCTGTGCCAACATATCGGATAAAGAATGCTCTTTTATTGTTTGCATAAGTTCTTTAACATCAAATTTATGATGTCTTTCATAAACAACCCCTAGTTGTTGCATATTGGCTAATCCAGACTCACGAGCGTGATCAATAAAGCCTTTGTTTTTCCAGAAAAATGCACCTGGCATGGTTGTAGGGATCACTAAGGCGTAGAAGATGATACGCCCTAGATAAGCCATAACAATAAGAGATATAGTAAATAGTATGCCTATAAATACGCCAAATCCACCTGTTAGGCTTGTGCCACTAATAATGAGTGCAAGAATGATATTTAGCGCAAGTAAGCCATTTCTTAGCCAGTAAGTTTTGCCAAATGTAGTTGAAAGTTCGTAGTATGCGGTTTGACCTTCACCCGTGCCATTTTTTAAATCTTTTGCGTGGACAAATAGCCCAATTGCTTCAATAACAAGTCCAATCGCCGCAATAAAGGCGAGTACTTTAATAAGTTCGTAGCTATTATCAAGGAAGATGCTAGCAACAATCGCTATTAACAAACTACCCAAACTCAGCATAGAGCCGTAGAAAGTAGAAGCTGTTTGCCAGTGATCCCAAAATGGACGAGCTTTAATACGATAGAGTTTGTACATATAGTACGAGCCTGTCGCCAAGCCTACCATGCCTAAGGTAGCAAAGATGCTTGATAGGAAGTGGGTAAAGCCATTATCAAAGAATGAGAAGAAAGTGTAACCTGCTAAACCTGCAAAAAAGGCGCTGACTCCTGCTATTTCACGACTTAATGGTGAATATCGTAGATTATTAAAACCACGATAAAAACGGTGAGGTTTGCCGAGGTGCATATTGAGTTTATAAAGCCCGACACCCATCATGACAAACATCACGATCAATAAAGGCATGAATGCCGATGATTGTTGTACTGCATTAATAACAGGCAAACTAAATAGTGAGCCTGCAACGACTAACATTGCAAATGCGCCCATGACAGCTTGGGAGCTAAGGGTGAACATAACATGAGCATTTTCGTGTGAAGCTAATAGTTTTTCTAAGCCCCACATTTTCTTTTTGCCATGTTTTTCGTCAAGCATAGGTTGGTATTTGCCTTCTTTATCGTCACGATGATATTTAATAGAGGTAGAATCTACTCGCTTCATGTCACGATTTAATGTTTTGGTTTGTTGGAAGCGAATATTAGGGTGAGTGATATTTGGGTCGGGGAAACCAGGTATTTCTACATCGGCTTGGCTACGATTTTCAGGGATGTTTTCGATTACTCCAAACTCTAAAGCATTACCTAAACAAGCAGAAACACAAGCAGGTTTTAAACCGACTTCTAGGCGGTCAACACACATATTGCATTTTGATACTGTGCCTTCAACAGGATCTAGCTGTGGTGCATTATAAGGACAAACCCAAGTGCAGTATCCACAACCAAAGCAAATGTCAGGATCTTGTAATACTGCGCCATATTCTGCAAATTTAGTATAAGCGCGAGTAGGGCAGCCTTTAAGGCAAACAGGATCATCACAATGATTACACGCCATTGAAATATTTAGACGACGATAATCTGGGTAAGTACCTCCTTCTACGAAACCTACTGAACGAAATGCAATATGCCCTGGGTTATCGTTTTTTTCACTACAGGCTGCTTCGCAAGCATGACAGGCGATACAGTTGTCGGCAGTAAAATAAAAACCATGTTGCTTATAGCGGTTAGGGTTCTCACCGATAGCATTATCATTATTGATATTAAGACTCTGATTACGTAGCGCATCCCCCTCAGTCGTTAACTCAATGGGTTTGCCGTAACGGTTTTTATCTTTGCTTTCCTTATCCTGTAAGAAAGCATATTTCGGCTCATCTTCACGTACTTGAAACATTATAAAACTCTTTTATTTTTATCCTTTTGCATAAAAAGGAAAGAAATTAATTAAAACGATCGCATTTCCATGCTCATTTTAGCGGCGGCTTTTTGATCGGCTATACGCTCGATTCTTACGGCAGATTGCTTATAGGCAGGCTGACGTGAGTGAGGATCAAGTAAGCCTAAGGTGAGGCGATTAGCACAATCGTGGAAATGAAATGGTACAAAGACCATATTCTTAGGTACACGATGAGTTAGTTGAGCCATAACCAATGCATCGGAGCGTGGTGATACTAAACGGATATAATCACCTGCAATAATGCCTAATTCTTTAGCTGCGTCAGGGTTAAGTTCAGCAAAGGGAATTGGGCTATATTTATTATTGTTACTCAATTTGCCTGTTTTAGTACGCCCATGCCAATGCTCGATTAAGCGACCTGTATTTAGCCAGAAGGGAAATTCTTCATCAGGAACTTCATTATTGTCAATAAAGGGAAGAGGAATAAGTTTAGCTTTACCGTCAGGGTAGCGGAAAGTAGCATCTTCTGTGTAAAGACGTACTCCACCTTTTTTGGGTGCTTCACCTGCATCCGCCTGCTCTTTAGTGTAAGGCCATTGAATACCTCGATTTTTTTCGATTAGCTCATGTGTCATGCCTGAATTATCGGATAAGCGACCAGCGGACAATTCTCCCATTTCTAAGAAAATATCGGCTGCTTTTTCGGGGAAATTAACCCCACCTTCATTTACACCTTCGGCATTAAACCGCTCTGCCATACGGTTGATAATCCAGAGATCAGGTTTGGAGTTGCCGTGTGGTGCAATGATAGGTTTAACAACATTAATACGACGTTCGGTATTGGTCATAACTCCTTCTTTTTCTGCCCATGTACCTGCTGGAAGATAGATAGTACCGTATTGTGCAGACTCTGTATCTTCATAACAATCTTGTACTATACAAAATTCTAATTGCTCCATTGCACGGCGAATACGGGCGGTATTAGGTAATGATGTCATCGGATTAGTAGCAATTAACCATAAACCTTTTATTTCGCCCAATTCCATTGCCTGATAAATATCAGTTTGGAACATGCCACGTTTTTTAGGGAAAAACTCAGGGTCAATATTCCAAAATTTTGCAATATCTTCACGGTCTTGTGGGTTTTCTAAAAGGCGATGATTTGGCAAACCAGAGCAAGATGACCACTCACGAGTACCCATTGCATTGCATTGTCCTGTGATTGATAACGATGTGCCGCCTTCTATACCTATATTACCAGTGATTAACGCAAGATTGTTGATACCCACTACACCATCGGAGCCATGGGTACTTTGATTAATACCCATTGTCCAAATTTGCATGGCAGATTTTGCTTTGGCAAATTGGCGGGCAACCACACGAATGGTATCCTCATCAATACCACAAATTTTTGAGGCAGTGATAGGG
>JALVDG010000072.1 GCA_027009095.1 Thiotrichaceae bacterium | reverse complement strand
GAGTTTTTTCACTGCCCATTCTCTCGGGTAAAGCGCAGGAGTAAGCGGTTAGCTGGGTCGCCTTTTCTTTGCTTACTTTCTTTTGGCGACGCAAAAGAAAGTAAGTCGTAGCCCTTTACGGAATAGAATAAAAGAACCTAAATTTAAAAGGGCTACGAAAACCTTCACTAATATTCTAAAGAGTGACTGCGTAACATCAGATTATAATACTGCTAATGCAGCATCATAATCTGGCTCTTGAGTAATTTCAGGCACTAACTCCGCATAAATGACTTTATTGTCACCGTCAAGTACTAAAACTGCACGAGCTGTTACGCCAGCTAATACGCTATCGGTAATTAACACGCCATAATCTTCAGCAAACTCTTTTCCTCGCATCATCGATAATGTCTTTACCTTATCAATATTTTCCGCTTCGCAGAAACGTCCTTGTGCAAAGGGTAAATCAGCCGATATGGTAAGAAATACAACATCATCGTGTGATGCTGCTGCTTCGTTAAATTTCTTTGTAGAAGTTGCACAAACACCTGTATCTAGGCTTGGTACAATGTTTAATAGCTTTTTCTTACCTGCAAAGTCAGCAAGGCTAACCTCCGCTAATTCTCCATCAATTAATGTAAAATCAGGTGCTGTTGCGCCAACTTCTGGCAAGTCGCCATTTGTGTTGACTGTATTTCCTTCTAGTGCTGTTACTGCCATGTTTTTTCCTTTGATGTGTTGATCTTGAGGGGGAGAATATTATCAAAAACGGAAACTTTCGATAATAATCAGTAATATATTAAGGATTAATATTGCTACTAAAGGCGATAAATCCAATACGCCAATATTAGGGATAAGGCGTTGAATAGGACGTAAAATCGGAGTGGTTAAACTCTGAATAAGGGGCGCTACATAATTGCCATGTGCACTACCAATCCAGCTCATTACCGCTTGTATGAGGAGTGAAATAATATAAATCCAGATAATCACTTTGGCTAAATCAATAATTGATGCAACTAAGGTACTTATAATATTGACGTTACCAAACACCACTAATGATAATAAAATGAGTTTAATAATGGTGAGACCGAGCGCCAGCACGATAGCAGCGGTATCTATTTTTCCAATAGAGGGAATAAAACGGCGTAAAGGTACTAATACAGGATTGGTTACTTTTACTAAAAACTGGGATAAGGGATTATAAAAATTAGCACCAACATAACCCAGTAGCATACGCACAACGACTGCGCCAATATATAGGGAAAATAAGGTGTCGATGAGTAATACGCCAATTTGTTGTAATACGTTCAATGTAAACCTCTTTATTTACTTAATTCTTTTGATCTGTCAGATGCTGCGCTTAGTGCAGTATCAAATAATTCGATTAAACCACCTTCGCTTAACTTCTTTAAAGCCGCTTCCGTTGTACCCCCTTTTGAGGTGACTTTACGACGTAATTCAGCAGCATCGTCAGGACTTTCGAGTGCCAGTTTTGCAGCTCCAAAGGCTGTTTGCAAGACGAGTTGTTTAGCATCCTCGCTAGATAAACCTAAATTTTTAGCCGCATATTGCATTGCCTCCATGACCAAAAAGAAGTAGGCAGGACCACTTCCTGATACTGCGGTCACAGCATTTAATTTGTCTTCATCATCAAACCAAATTGTCGCACCCACTGAGCGTAAAATACTTTCCGCTAGACTACGCTGATTTTCGCTAACTAATTCATTAGCATACAAGCCCGTCATTCCTGCTTGTACTAATGCAGGCGTATTCGGCATACAACGCACAACGGGTAAGTCTCCACCTAACCATGTTGATAAGTTTGCTTCGGTAATACCTGCTGCAATGGAAATAACTAACAGTTGTTGTTGCTGAACGGTATCTTGCAGTGGCTCACAAACTTGCTGCATTAACTGTGGTTTAACCGCAAGGATAACTGCATCGGCATCTTTTATTGCCTGTAGATTATCACCATGCGTTATAACATTTGGCCAAGCAGTGTTAATCACTTCAAGCTGTTCTGCAAGCGGGTCTGCCACACTGATAGATAGTGACGTTTCATCTTTAATCAACCCTGCAATTAGGCTTTGTGCCATATTGCCAGCTCCAATAAATGTGATTTTTTTCATATTTTTACCAATTTAACTGATGTTATGTAGTCACTTCGTAACTTCTCATAATCCACAGGCACGTTTAAAATCAATAATTTACAGTGGATAAAAAATAGACACCTTGGTTTTTAGCATAGCTAAACCATTGATTTTTTCTTTTTAGAAAAAATAATCATTTCTGATTTTGTAAAACACTATAAGCTATTGTTTTATAAGGCTACCTGCAAGTTATGAGAAGCTACGTCACTTCTTAAAATATTAGTGAAGGTTTTCGTAGCCCTTTTTAGTTTAGGTTCTTTTGTTCTCTTCCGTAAAGGGCTACAACTTACTTTCTTTTGCGTCGCCAAAAGAAAGTAAGCAAAGAAAAGGCGACCCAGCTAACCGCTTACTCCTGCGCTTCACCCAAGAGAATGGGCAGTGAAAAAACTCGCTCCGTCTCGCTAACGCATCGCACGGAGGAAAAAATATATAATATTTTTTTCTATTTTGTGTAATCTCAGCTATCTCATCGACTACCAAATATCGCAGTACCAATACGTACAATCGTCGCACCTTCTATAATTGCTGCTTTCATATCGCCACTCATTCCCATCGAAAGGGTGTCGAGTACGATATTTTGAGCAGCAAGTTGCTTATTTAATGTTTCTTGAAGCTGTCTAACTTTAGCAAAGACAGCGCATTGCTGTGCAAAATCATGCTCTGCTTTGGGGATGACCATTAAACCACGTAATTTAATATGGGGGAGTTTAGCAACTTCTTCAGCAAGTACTGGTAATTTTTCTATTAATATGCCCGATTTATTTTCCTCTTCGCTAATATTAACTTGCAGGCAAATAGAAAGTGGTGGCATATGTGACGGACGTTGATCACTTAATCGCTTGGCAATTTTAAGGCGATCAACCGTATGCACCCAGTCGGCTACCTCGGCGACACGACGAGTTTTATTCGATTGTAGTGATCCAATAAAGTGCCATTTAATGGCTAAATCACTTAAAGATTCTGCTTTTTCTAGCATTTCTTGAACATAGTTTTCACCAAATAATCGTTGTCCGCAAGCATAAGCCTCACGTATTGAGCTACTTGGATGTCGTTTGCTCACTGCCAGTAGTTGCACACTATTTTCTTTGCGTTGAGCAACTTGCGTATAAGTTACAATATTATCACCAATTATCTGGAGCTTGTCACAAAGATGATTCATGTATGTTACCCTTGTCGAAACAATAAGAGATGACTAATATTTAAACTAATTACAGCTGGTGTGATTAGTCCAAATCTATTCAAAAATAGTCGATCTATCCAATAAAAATAATCTAACTACTCAGATTGTGCTTTATTCAAGTTCAAGGAAAAAAGAGCAGATTTTATTTGTATAAATAAGCACTTTATAACGCAAAAATTGGACAACACGAGTACTAGCTGACGTAATTAAAAAAATAATAAGAATAAAAATCACTATGGATATTACTCAATTACTTGCCTTTTCGGTAAAAAATAACGCATCCGATTTACATATTTCAGCAGGTCAACCGCCTATTATACGTGTAGATGGTGATATGCGTCGTGTTAATTTACCCGTTCTCGAACATAAAGAAGTACATAGCATGGTGTACGACATTATGAATGATAAGCAACGCAAATCGTACGAGGAAGACTGGGAGACTGATTTCTCTTTTGAGATACCTGGTGTGGCACGCTTTCGTGTGAATGCATTTAATCAAAATCGTGGGGCAGCAGCCGTTTTTCGTACTATCCCAAGCAAGATTTTATCTTTAGAAGATTTAAATGCACCCTCTATTTT
This sequence comes from Thiotrichaceae bacterium, assembly GCA_027009095.1. Taxonomy (GTDB): domain Bacteria; phylum Pseudomonadota; class Gammaproteobacteria; order Thiotrichales; family Thiotrichaceae; genus JAGLBW01. The sequence goes on along the minus strand of JALVDG010000072.1, from coordinate 753 downwards.
TAGAATGATTTCAGAAAAGCCTCGGGGTTTGGTGCTAGTAACAGGACCGACTGGTTCAGGTAAATCAACCACGCTTGCGGCCATGATCGATTACAAGAATAAAACAGAGTATGGACATATTCTTACCATAGAAGATCCAATTGAATTTGTGCATGAAAGCAAAAAATGTCTTATTAACCAGCGTGAAGTTCATCGTGATACCCAAGGTTTTGATGAGGCACTGCGCTCAGCTTTACGTGAAGATCCAGATACTATATTGGTCGGTGAAATGCGTGATTTAGAAACCATTCGTTTAGCACTTAGTGCCGCAGAAACAGGTCATTTAGTTTTTGGTACGTTACATACAACGAGCGCACCTAAAACAATCGACAGAATTGTCGATGTATTCCCTGCGGCAGAGAAAGATATGGTTCGCTCAATGATTTCATCTTCTCTAGAGGCAGTGATCTCACAAACCTTACTAAAAAGAACAGGTGGTGGTCGTGTTGCGGCTCATGAAATTATGTTAGGTACAGACGCTATTCGTAATATGATCAAAGAAAATAAGCTGGCTCAAATGCGTTCAACCTTGCAGACGAGTGCGGGGGAAGGCATGCAAACAATGGATCAGAGTCTACAAAAACTCATGGCACAAGGTCTTGTTGCTCGTGAAATAGCATTGAAAAAAGCGGCAAATCCTGCTGCTTTATAAATTTTTATGATTTCTACCTGATTCAGGTTCTATTTAATTAAAAATGTAACTACTCAAAAATA
>JALVDG010000071.1 GCA_027009095.1 Thiotrichaceae bacterium | reverse complement strand
GAGAGGCGCTTATTTTCACTACGTCTCTGCATCCCCTTGGCAGTTATACCCTAGCTTAAAAGGTTTTATGGAAAAATATTATCCTAAAGGAAGCATTAGCCTGCGTTATTTTCGCCTCAAAGATAGTAGTATTTTTAGATTTTTCCGTTCTTCACAAACGTATAAAATTGAAAAAATCACTAAGATTATAAAACGCTACCCGAAACACCGCTTTATTTTAATAGGCGATAGCGGAGAACACGACCCTGAAGTTTATGCTAATATTTACCGACAATTTCCTCGCAATATCCAGTCTATCTGGATACGTCGTGTCGATGGCTCGGATGTCAGTAAGTCTCGTTTAGCAACAACGTTTAAAGGGATTCCCACTAAAATATGGAAAATTTTTGATACGCCTAAACATTTTTTATAAGTAAATCGATGACATTGAAGTACCCAAGCAAAATTTAGCCTCCTGTTTTGCCCGATTTCTACGTTAAAAGTGCTCATTTATGCTTATAAACTCCGCCCTTTTGCCTTGAACTCGAACAAAATAGAGCGCAATCTGAGCAGTTATCGATTATGCTGAGTAGTTACGACTCATTTTCAATTTATCCCGCTAAGCTTATTGAGATACCCTAAGTAATTGTTTCACAAGAACCAATCTTTTCTGGTATAACTTTTCACGAATTTTTATGCCTTTGAATCCTGCATCAATAATATCTTTTACATCCACTAGCGATACGGCTTTCAAGAGTTTCCTAAAAAAATCAGCTTGCTCGTAAGGGTTTTGCTCATAGCCTGGACGACCCCGACTATCGGCTGTGCAGGCTAATAAAAATTGTTCAAAACGCTCAGGGCGACGAAAGGCATCCGTTGATTCGAGTAGCTTTAGTAGTGTTTTTGCTTTTACCTCAAAAGCTCGGTGGATATGTGTATGATATTTGCTAGTAATTTCAGCAAGCTGTGAGTAGCTTTTTGGGATTTTATAGCGTTTGCATAAATCTTTTACTAGGTAATAACCACGTTCTTCATGCCCGTTGTGATGAGGTAAAATACCGGGATCAGTGGTTCCTTTGCCTAGATCATGAGTTAATGCAGCAAAACGTACTTCTGGAGCTTGGCTGAGTAAACAGGCCTGTTGCAACACCAGTAAGGTATGTATGCCTGTATCTATTTCAGGATGATGTTGTTCTGGCTGAGGTACACCAAATAAACGATCAATTTCTGGAAATAAAACCGCTAATGCCCCACATTCACGCAAAGCCTCTATAAATTTTTCGGGATGCGGTTCTGCGAGGGCGCGGCTAGTCTCTTGCCAAACTCTCTCGGCAACGAGTTCGTTTACCTCTCCTGCCTTAACCATATCTTTCATTAGCTGCATTGTTTCAGGGGCAATGCTAAACCCTAAGGATGAAAAACGTGCTAAAAAACGCGCTATACGCAATATTCGTACAGGATCTTCGGCAAAGGCAGGGGAGACATGACGTAGCAGTCTATTTTTTAAGTCAGCCTCGCCATTAACAGTATCAATCAGCTTACCCTGTTCATCTTCGGCTAAGGCATTAATGGTGAGGTCACGACGTTGCATATCCTCTTCTAACGTCACATCTTGCCCAGCATAGAAGTGAAAGCCATGATAGCCTTTGCCTGATTTACGCTCAGTCCTTGCAAGTGCATACTCTTCATTTGTTTGTGGATGAAGGAAGACAGGGAAGTCTTTACCAACTGTTTTATAGCCTGCCTCTAACATCATCTCAGGTGTTGCGCCTATTACGACCCAATCTCTATCTTTAATCGGTAAACCCAATAAACGATCTCGAACCGCCCCACCCACAAGAAATACTTTCATTGTTGACTGTTCCTTTTATTATTTATTACACACTTCGCACCAAAATGGTGACTAATTTTATCATTAGTTTCAATAGATTAATCTTACTTAAAATGCCTATAATAATTGACCGACGAAGTGAAAAAAACCTTGTTTATCAGTATTTAATAATATTCTAACTGATTACTTTTTGATTGACCCGTAGACTATTTTGTGTTTTTATCAAGAAGATTTCGATATTTGTGGAAAATTATCCTACCTATGGTTAATAGAATACTGGTTCTGCTTATCAACTTATAATAGCTAAGCCGTATCGAAACGATTAATTTAAGTAAAATAACATAAAAAATCTTATCTTTTAGTCATAGGATTATGACTAAAAATTTGTTAGATCATAAAAATGGAGTGGCTAAAATGGCTCATATCGTAGTATTGGGTGCAGGAACGGGTGGAATGCCTGCAGCATACGAATTAAGAGATGAATTAGGAAAAGAACATGAAATTACGCTGATTAATGAGCGTGATTATTTCCAGTTTACCCCTTCTAACCCTTGGGTTGGCGTAGGTTGGAGAAGTCGTAGTGATATTAGTTTCGATATTGAAAAATATGTTTCACGCAAAGGTATTAACTTTATCGCAGACCGCTGTGAAACAATAGATGCAGAAAACAGCAAGCTAGAAATGGCGAATGGATCAACGATTGACTATGACTACCTTGTCATCGCAACAGGTCCTAAACTATATTTTGAAGAAGTTGAAGGTAGTGGGCCTCACGGTGGACATACTCATTCGGTCTGTACGGTAGATCATGCAGAAGCATTCTATGAAGACTATAAAAAGCTACTCGAAAAAGGCAGTGGACACATCGTTATTGGTGCAATGCCTTTCGCGAGTTGTTTTGGTCCTGCTTACGAGTTTGCCATGATCGTTGATACGGATTTACGTAAACGTAAAATTCGTGACAAATTCAAAATGACATTAGTAACCTCTGAGCCATATGTAGGTCATCTAGGATTAGGTGGTGTTGGTGACTCGCAAGGTATGTTGGAATCTAAGTTGCGTATGCAGCACATTAAATGGATCACCAATGCTAAAACGACTAAAGTTGAAGAAGGCAAAATGTTCGTTAGTGAACTAGATGCTAAAGGTGAAGTGTTTACTGAGCATGAAATTGACTTCGATATTGCGATGATGCTACCTGCTTTCTATGGTGTAGACGTAGTAACTAAAGTTGAAGGACTTTGTAATCCGCGTGGTTTTGTTATGGTCGATGATTTACACCGTAACCCAACTTACAAAAACATCTACTCAGCAGGTGTTTGTATTGCAATACCACCTGTTGAAGCAACGCCCGTACCAACAGGTGCGCCAAAGACAGGTTATATGATCGAGTCAATGGTAACTTCTTTGGTTCATAACATTGCTGATGAGCTTGCAGGTAAAGAGCCACATACACACGGTACATGGACAGCACTTTGTTTAGCTGACTTTGGTGACTCTGGTGCGGCATTTGTTGCTATTCCACAGATTCCACCACGCAACGTTGCATGGTTTAAATCAGGCAAGTGGGTTCACTTAGCGAAGATTGCGTTTGAAAAATACTTTATCCGCAAGATGAAGAAAGGTAGCTCAGAGCCATTCTATGAGAAATCTATTTTGAAAATGATGGGAATTAACCGCTTAAAGTAAGTCGGAAAATCATCATTTAAAAAGCTATACTAAAGCGGCAAACATCCTGCGATGTTTGCCGTTTTTTTATGTCTGCTTAAAAAGGTTAAATAATGAATCTGTCCGAAAATATCAGCAAAATGGTTGGTCTAGCACTAGAAGAAGATATTGGCAGTGGTGATGTTACTGCTGATCTTATTGATGCAAATGAGCAAGCTAATGCAAGTGTTGTGTGTCGAGATAATGCCATTTTGTCGGGAAAAGACTGGTTTAACGAAGTGTTTGCACAGATTGATAACACGCTTGAAATAGAGTGGCATTATAATGATAGCGATCATATTAAAGCAGGTTCTATCTTATGCACACTAAAGGGTAACTCCCGTGCTTTATTAAGTGGTGAACGGGCAGCTCTTAATTTTTTGCAAACACTATCTGCCACTGCCACACTCACCAATCAATATGTTGAATGCGTGAAGGGAACCAATGCACGCATTCTTGATACTCGCAAAACCTTACCTAATTTACGCCTTGCACAAAAATATGCAGTGACCTGTGGTGGCGGAAAAAATCATCGCATTGCCTTATACGACATGATTTTAATTAAAGAAAATCACATTATGGCAGCAGGTTCTATCACGAAAGCCATTGCTCAAGCACGAAATTTGCATCCTGATATTAAAGTCGAAGTAGAGACTGAGAATCTGCAAGAGTTTGCTGAGGCAAGTGCGGCTAAGGCAGATATTATTATGCTCGACAATTATAGTCTTGAGGATATGAGAACAGCAGTAGAACTTAATAAAGACAGCGATATTAAGCTCGAAGCATCGGGTGGCGTCAATATGACAACTGTACGAGCCATTGCCGAAACAGGTGTCGATTATATTTCTGTTGGTGAAATCACCAAAGATATTAAAGCGGTTGATTTATCCATGCGTTTCCAAGTTGCATAATTAATGGCACGAAAAAATAATCACATCAAAAGTCCCTTACCCATTCGTGATGGTGTGACGGCTAGCCGAGTATGGCTACCAGAGGGAAACTGGTCTTTAATGATTGATTTTCTTAGCGAGAAATTTCCTAATATTAGCAAAGATGACATGTTAGGACGTATGCAGCGAGGGGAATTAGTTGATAGCAATGGCAAATATTACTCACCCGATAGCCCTTATCGTGGTGGTATTCATCTGTTTTACTACCGTGAGCTAGTCCACGAAACGGAAATTCCTTTTCAGGCAACCGTTTTATATCGGGATGAGCATATTTTAGTGGCAGATAAACCGCATTTTTTACCCGTTGTCCCTGCGGGGCGATTTTTACAGCAAACATTGCTGGTGCGTCTGAAAAAAGAATTCCAACTCGATGAGCTAACGCCAATCCATCGTATCGATAGAGAAACAGCAGGGGTGGTGATGTTTTGCATCAATCCATCTAACCGAGGTTTATATCAATCACTTTTCCAAAGTCGAAAAATTGATAAAAATTATCAAGCAGTTGTTAGCATGCAGGCATCTCAGACCACTCGTTTTCCACTGCTTCATCGCAGTAAAATGGTACAAGGTGAACCGTTTTTTCGCATGAAAGAGGTAGAAGGCGAGCCTAATTCCGAAACATTCATTGATGTTATTGAGCAACGTGATGATAAGGCATTATGTGATTTAAAACCTGTGAGTGGTAAACAGCATCAATTACGCGTTCACCTTGCTAGTTTGGGTTGTCCCATTTTAAATGATCCTTTTTATCCAATATTACTACCCTGTAAAGGGGATGATTTTAGTCAGCCATTACAGCTTTTAGCAAAATCTATCGCATTTACAGACCCGATTACGGGTAATCAACATTATTTTGAAAGTACACGGAGTTTAAACTGGTAATTAGTTCCAAATATCAGTGAAAGTTTTTGTATAGTTTTTCAGATAAATAACTTCCTGATAACAGGAGTGAAAGCTTCAGCTTTTCAGTCACCAAAACTTATACTGCCGATGCTGATAAGCTAGTCGGGCAAAACAACAGAGCAAACATCCGTCTCGCCTATTGGCATCGACATGAGAAAAGATAAATTTTTCACTCCTTTTGCCTTGAACTCGAACAAAATAAAGTACAATTTGAGCAGTTACTAATTATATAGAGTCGTTATAAAGATATGATAAATATCAAAATAAAGCTAAGCGCAATTACTTTAATCGCTTTTCTTCCCTTTAGTTATTCGCAAGCAGCCGAAAAATTAAAAGGGTGTTTTCAAGCAGAAAAGTCATGTGAAGCCTATCGTTCTATTCGTAAAAAAACGAATCCTAATCATGTCCTCTTGGAAACAGGGAAAACCTATCCCTTAGTCGCTAAAAATAAAGCCAATGCTGCTAGTCACTATCAAATCATTATAAAAGGAGCGACTCCTAAGCGTCGCTGGGTGGCGATAGAATGCGGTCAGGTATTAGATACTTGTGCAGAAACAAAAGCACTTACCTCTCCTCGTCGTAGCGATGAATACTTACTCGCGATAAGTTGGCAAGCGAGTTTTTGCGAAACTCATAAAAGCAAAGCAGAGTGTAAAACACTCACGGCAACACGTTTTGATGCACAAAATTTATCACTTCATGGGCTATGGCCACAACCACGAAACAATGTCTATTGTGGTGTGAGTAACAAAAATAAATCGATTGATCGTGCCAAACGTTGGCATTTATTAGATCCTTTAGTCTTAGAGGACAATACGAAAAAAGCACTTAAAAAATTAATGCCTGGTTTTGCCTCAAATTTACAACGCCATGAATGGATTAAGCATGGCACTTGTTATGGTAAAAACGCGAATGACTATTATCTTGATGCGATTAAATTACTGCAGGAAATTAACAATTCTTCTGTAGCGGCTCTGTTTAGAGAAAATATCGGTAAAACCATCACGCTGAAACAGATTCGTCAACAATTTAAGCAGAATTTTGGACAAGGTAGTGGCGATAAAGTCAACTTACGTTGTGATCGTAAAGGGCGAATAGCGGAGTTATGGATAAACCTTAAAGGAAATGTGCAAACCAATTTTTCTTTATCAAGCCTGTTAAAAGCCGCACCTAATGCACAATCTAATTGTAAAAGTGGAGTGGTAGACCCAGCATGAAAATAATCTCAATACTAAGCTTTTTATTTTCTATTATTGCTCTAAGTGCCTGTAATAGTGCAACAACGGTAAAGCCGACCATAAATAATACTGTCGGATTGCCGAATGCCTGTATAGAGCCAAGTGGTCAATATCAGTTTATACATGGCTTGGTCGGTAGTCGTCAGTACAATAGTGAGCGCAGATTTTACTCTCCTGTACAGGGGAAAAAGATGAAGGGCATAATAAAACATGACTTTAATCACGATGGTCGTGCAGATTATGTGTTTTTGGAACGCAAAGCGAGTAAGCAAAGTGCGCGGCTAATTGCCTGTATAAGCAATAATCAAAAAAATTATCAACGTATCAAAACAGCCTATATTGCCCGTGAGTTTACAACAAGAGATAACTACGTTGAATATACGAGTATTATTCGTAAAGGTGATAGCTTAATTATTGATAATTCAAATCATGCACATAATGATGGCGGTGAAATGAGGATGGCGTTGTTTACCTACAATCAACATCGTAAAGCGTTTACGCTCAGAGAATATAAATACTCTTCTTATGGGCAAGCTTATCCCGAAATTTATCAAATATTTGATATGCAAGGACAGCGTTATAGTGAAGAGAAAGGCTGTACCTACGCTGCCGATAGCGCATCAATCGCTTATGATCCTGATTGTAAACCACAAAAAATAAAACAATGTTTACGATCAGATCAAGTTGTTTTTATTACTCAGCACATTAATAGAGAAATATTGAAAAAACGCATTTACTCTTGTCATCATTAAAGTTTACCAAATTGAATACATCGGGCAAAGGGGGAAAATAGGTAATATTTTTTGCCCGATTTTTGAGTTAAAAGTGCTGATTTATACGGATAAACTCCGCCCTTTTTATTGTTATTGATTGGTTCTATAATTATAAAGCAAGTCAGTCACAACATCGGCTTGCCCAGGTGTAGACTCTGTAATTTTATAAGAGACTTCATCATTACCCACAAAACCCTGGAACTCTACATTAATGCTAGTATTAGCATCATGTGTTTGATTAAATAAATTGGTAGAGAAACCATTATTATCTTCAGTACCAAGCGCATCCGTCACGAAGTGTCCAATAAGGGTAGTAAAATCAGAACTCCCCGTATTAAATGAATTATTTAACGATGCTGTATAAAAGGCATGTTGTCCATCAGGGGATAAAACAAAGTCCTGTGTCGAAAAACCATTATCGGTATAATCTGTTCGATACCAATCATTCACAATATTCTCTACCTGCTGTAAAACAACATTAGAGTCTGTTGGTGATATATTTAATAAACTATCGGCATCTGCTTGGCTTAGCTCATATAACTCACCAAATTGAGCACCAAGCACCACATCGCCTTCACTAATATCACCTGAGTTATCAGCATCTAGTAAGATGGGACTGTGATAATTATTGGTAATCGATTCTTCTAATGCTTGTTGCTGTCCTGAGGTGAGTGAAAGTTGTGAATAGTTTTCAGCTAAACTAGAGAGTTGTCCCTCAGAAAGCGTTTTACTTCCAAAGATAAATTTCTCTATATTAATGGCTTTGGTAACATTGCCATTTTGTTCATTGGTTAAAGTAAAAGTATTACCATTTTTTTCAATACGATAGTCCGATAAATTACCCACCATACTGGTCGTATCATTACCTTGTCCACCGTCTAAGTAGTTATTACCTTGTGGCGCACTTGCGGATAATGCACCGCCAAGAAGGTAGTCATCACCATTACCACCATAAAGGCGATCATCCCCTACTCCGCCAATAAGATAATCATTACCATTACCACCATAGAGACGATCATTTTCACTGCCACCATCTAGCCTATCGTTACCACTGCCACCATAGAGCTTGTCGTTTCCTTCTTTACCTTGCAAGTCATCATCACCACTCCCGCCTGAAAGTCGATCCTTGCCACTACCGCCATCTAAGGTATCGTCACCACTGCCACCGTAGAGCTTATCGTCTCCTTCATCACCAAAAAGACTGTCTTTTCCAGATGATCCTGAGAGGCGATCATTACCTGCACCACCATAGAGTGCATCATCACCACTGCCACCATACAGCTTATCTTTACCTTCTCCACCATTAAGGTAATCATTGCCCACATCACCGTATAAGCGATCATCACCCGACTCGCCGTGTAAGTGATCATCCCCTATACCACCATACAAGCGATCACGACCTGAACCACCGTATAAACGATCGTTACCTTTTAGACCATATAGATCATCATCGCCGCCAAGACCTGCAATTTGATCATCCCCATTTGTTCCGACCAAACGATCATTGCCAGAAGTGCCTGTTGTTGTATTTGATTGACTACCCGCTTGATTTGAACTGGTTTGATTTTGTGTGTTTTTCAGCTGATTTATCAACGGAGAAATAAGCTTGGAAACATTCTTTGGCAATGCTGGGGAAGCACTATTATTAAATGCATTTATTTGTTGCATCGGCGAGCTATTCTTACTGTTTGGCTTCGCTTTATTAGTCTGCAAAGAAGCAGCCATATTTGCCACAGCATTAATAGAATTTTTGAACATAAGTCCTCCGTGAACTGTTCAGTGAAAAAACTTTTTTGATGGAATTTATCTTAGTCATTTCATTGAGAGTAAGGCGGTACTTAAATATTATCGGTAATAAAAAACAGATTGTTGGATGCATAAAGCTCAATCAATAAATACAATCTATTGATATTTAATAAATAATATTATTTCGTATATATTCCTTAATATTGTGCTTAATGAAAACGATTGTTAGTCTACACGTCTACTTTAAGAATGATGCACAGTAATGACCTTATTATCTAAAAAATATCGCTATCTCGCACAGGCTGAAAAAGCGGGCATTGTTATACCAAAAACATTGTTATTAGATAATACTGATCAAGCCGATATTCAGCATTTTATTAGTGAGTGTGGCACAGATAAGCGTTTTATTGTACGCAGTATGCAAAGCGCTGAAGATAATCATCAACTATCTTATGCGGGTCATTTCTATAGTTCTTCGGCACTTAAAGCGGATGAGGTCGTCACCGCGATTGCGCTAGCACAATCTAAAAACCAGCAACGTTTGCAACAGCTAGGCTTAGATGAGTTACCACAGCTTATGTTGCAAGAGTATATCGAGCATAGTATCGGTGGCGTACTATTTAGTCCTTGGAGCTTTTTTTCTCATTATTGTTTTATTGAATATTCTACTCGCAGTGTTCAAGAGGCGGTAGAAGGCAAAACGAAACCTGCCATTATTAGTTTAAAAAAGCAGGCATTATCACCGCTCCCTTTGCTTAAATCACTGGATTTTTTAGATGATCCTTTACGCACGCTAAGCCAGCAACTACAGAAACAATTTGATTTTCCGATTGATAGTGAGTGGGTGTATTGCGAGAAAAAACAGTCCATTGTTTTATTGCAGGTACGCCCACAGACGCATTTGGTTGGAGCATTATTTAATGCCACTCCTGCCATGCAGCAACAGCTAAAATTAGCGGATGGTGTTTGGCAGTACAGTGCTTTATCCGAAAGCCTTGGCAAACTTTCTCCCTTGTCTTTTAGCTTGTTGCAACAACTGTATGATGAGGCAAGGGGTGGCTTACAGTCTTTAGGTTATCAGGCTAAACAGGTTGATTTTATGGTTCGCTTACCTGATGGAACGATTCTAAGCGATCCGCAACGAGAGAAAGATTTCTACAAAGCAACTCGTTTTGGTGGTTTTTGGAATAGCTTTAAAGCACCGCAGTGGCAACAAAAAATCAAGCAATTATTAAACACTGTCACACTGGATAATGCCTTTTCTTACACACAATTATCACTGTATTTTCAATATTGGTTAGTCGCGAATGTATTAAGCAAGGGTGAAGGCAGAGAGGAAAATACAGTCCATGCTTATGAGTTATCTTGGCAACAACACTTAGCCCCTCCTGTTTTTAATCACAGCGATAACTCATGGGGAGTATTCAATCGTCAACTCAAACAGCTTTTCTTTTTTGAGCTAGAAAAACTAAAACAACAAGTGGCTAATACGCCTGAGAAAGTTTTATTGTCATGGAAGGAGTATCAGTCAGATACTATATTAAGTGATGCTGTCGAGCAGGAAATGGCTAAAAAGGCATTGTATGATTATAGTTTACTCGGAGCTGATCTAGCGGATGGTGAGATGCAAGCAGTGGGGGCTAAAAAGGCATCATCAGGAAAGCTTTTTATTATCGAAAATCCTAGCTTATTCCAGCAAGAGATACCTGCGGGTGTTATTCTTATCGCGCCTTATTTTGATAATCGCTGGGTACAAAAAATCTCGCAGCTAAAGGCAATTATCGTCACGCAGGGGGGGTATTTATCACACTCTGCTATTGTTGCGCGTGAAGCAGGTGTACCTTATTTTGTTGGTTCACTCGAATCTCTTGGCAATTTCCATCACGGGGATAGGGTGGAGCTATCATTGACAGGTGGTATTAAAGCATCTGATTCGCTATGATGACGCGCTATATTCTCTTAAGATGAAAATAACTGTATGGGCGTTAAAGTAAAAATTTGTGGTATAACATCGGTTAAAGATGCTTTAGCCGTTGCTTACTCGGGGGCTGATGCCATTGGCTTGGTGTTTTATCCTAAAAGCTCGCGTTATATTTCTATCGAACAAGCCATCGAGATTTGTGCTGTATTACCGCCTTTTATTACCATTGTTGCCTTGTTCTTAGATGCCGAGAAAAGCATTGTTGAAGAGGTTATCAATAAAGTGCCTGTCAATATTTTGCAATTTCATGGCTCAGAGTCGCCTGAGTATTGCCGTAGTTTCTCTCTGCCTTATATGAAAGCGGTGGGTATGATAGGGCTTGATAATTTCAGTGAGTATGCCGACAAGTATACTGATGCAAAAGCCTTTTTAGTCGATGGTCATGCACCTGGTGCAGCAGGTGGTACGGGAAACAGCTTTAATTGGCAAGATATTCCGAGCGATTATCCTAAACCTATCATCCTTGCGGGTGGTTTAAACCCTGATAATATCGCCGATGCTATTCGCTCAACGTCTGTTTATGCAATGGATTTGAGTAGTGGCGTTGAGATTTTACCAGGAATAAAAAGTGAAGAAAAAATTACAGCATTAATGCAAGAGGTAAAGCGCGTTGAGCACGAATAATGAGATAGATTTTAGTTCCTTTGATTGGAATAACATGCCTGATGAAAATGGGCATTTTGGACCTTATGGCGGATGCTTTGCCGCAGAAACATTAATGGAAGCCATTGAAGCCTTGCGTGAAGCCTACGAGACATTAAAAGATAATGATGATTTTCAGGCGGAGTACGATAAAGATCTCACATATTATGTGGGTCGCCCTAGCCCACTTTATCATGCGGAGCGTTGGTCAAAAGAGTTAGGGGGCGCACAGATTTATCTAAAACGTGAAGACTTAAATCACACAGGCGCACATAAAGTTAATAATACCATTGGACAAGCCTTGCTCGCTAAACACATGGGTAAAAAACGTATTATTGCGGAAACAGGCGCAGGGCAACACGGCGTTGCAACCGCAACTATTGCGGCACGCCTAGGGCTAGAATGTGTGGTATATATGGGTGAGGTGGATGTGGCGCGACAGTCACCGAATGTCTATCGCATGAAATTGTTAGGTGCAGAAGTTCGTCCTGTTAGCTCAGGATCAAAAACACTAAAAGATGCGCTAAACGAAGCCATGCGAGATTGGGTCACTAATATTGATGATACTTTTTATTGCATCGGCACAGTCGCAGGCCCTCACCCTTATCCTGCTATGGTACGTGATTTTCAAGCCATTATCGGACGTGAAGCACGCCAGCAAGTTCAAGAGCAAACAGGGCGTTTAGCCGATGCTTTAATTGCCTGCATTGGTGGTGGCTCTAATGCCATTGGTTTATTCCACGAATTTTTAAGTGATGCCGAAGTGGCTATGTATGGTGTTGAAGCCGCAGGTCATGGCTTAGAAACGGGCGAACATGCTGCCCCTTTGTGTACCGCTAAACCTGGGGTACTACATGGTAACCGCATGTATTTAATGGCAGATAAAGATGGTCAAGTGATAGAGCCTCACTCCATCTCCGCAGGATTAGATTATCCTGGTGTTGGTCCTGAGCACTCTTGGTTAAAAGATGTTGGTCGTGTCAATTATGTGGCAGTAACAGACGACGAAGCAATGGCGGCGTTCCACTCTCTGACTCGCATTGAAGGTATTATCCCTGCACTTGAAAGTAGCCATGCCTTAGCTTATGCCATTAAATTAGCACCCACGATGTCACCTGATCAGAGTATCATCGTTAATTTATCAGGTCGTGGCGATAAAGACATTAATACCATTGCAGCACGCGAGGGAATTACATTATGAGCCGTCTATCATCTCGTTTTGAACAGTTAAAAGCACAGAATAAAACTGCCTTAATTCCTTATATTACTGCGGGTGATTCAAACCCCAGTATCACCGTACCTCTAATGCATCGCATGGTTGAAGCGGGTGCTGATATTATCGAACTCGGCATTCCATTTTCTGACCCTATGGCGGATGGTCCGACGATCCAGTTAGCTTGTGAACGTGCTTTAGCGCATCACACCAGCTTGCGTGATGTGATAAAAATGACGCAAGAATTTCGTCAAACAGACAAAGATACACCGATTGTCTTTATGGGCTATCTCAACCCTGTTGAAGCAATGGGCTACAGTGAGTTTGCACAGGCGGCAGAACAAGCAGGCGTTGATGCCTTACTCACCGTTGATATGCCACCAGAGGAAAGCCGGGAACTTGTAACATCATTAAAAGCACACCATATTGATCCTATCTTTTTACTTTCTCCAACCACTCAGGATGAACGTATTAAAAAAATCACCGCTGTTGCTAGTGCCTTTCTTTATTATGTGTCACTCAAAGGAGTGACGGGTGATAATGTTTTAAATGTTAGCGAGGTTGAAGCACAGGTTAGTAAAATTAAACAATTTTCTAATTTACCTGTTGGTGTCGGTTTTGGTATAAAGAATGCTGAAACAGCTGCGGCAGTTGCTTCGGTATCAGATGCGGTTATCGTGGGTAGTGCCATTGTAAAAATTATTGAAAATAATATTGATGATGCTGATACAATAATGAACCAAATTACAGATTTATTAAGCGATATGCGTGCCGCGATGGATCAAAATCAAAATAAAACACAATCTTAAGTAGTTACAAAATAACAAGGTAGTCACTATGAGCTGGTTTGAAAACTTAATCCCTTCACGAATTCGTACTGATAGTAAAACAGAAAAAAAACGTGTTCCCGAAGGTCTTTGGCACACCTGCTCTGCCTGTAATGCTGTTTTATACCGAGCTGATTTAGAGAGAAATAGAGAAGTTTGCCCTAAATGTAATCATCATATGCGTATTAGCGCACGTCAGCGCATTGATTTTTTCCTTGATAAAGAACCGCGTGAAGAAATTGCTGACAATATCAAACCTGTTGATATTTTAAAATTTAAAGACAGTCAAAAATATAAAGATCGCTTAACGAAAGCACAAAAAGCAACGGGTGAGACCGATGCATTAGTGGTGATGAAGGGACAGCTTCATGGCTTGCCCGTTGTGGTGGCAGCATTTGACTTTAGATTTATGGGCGGCTCAATGGGCTCGGTCGTTGGAGAGCGATTTGTACAAGGTGTTAATGCTTGTTTACGCGAAAAAACCCCCTTTATTGTTTTCTCTGCCAGTGGGGGCGCAAGAATGCAGGAGGCTCTTTTCTCCTTAATGCAGATGGCGAAAACCAGTGCAGCGTTAACCAAACTTGCAGATGCTGGTTTACCCTTTATCTCTGTTTTAACTGATCCTACAATGGGTGGTGTTTCAGCCAGTTTTGCTATGTTAGGAGATGTACAAATAGCAGAACCTCATGCATTAATTGGTTTTGCAGGTCCTCGTGTTATCGAGCAAACCGTACGTGAGATATTACCTGAAGGCTTCCAGCGCAGTGAATTTTTATTAGAAAAGGGAGCGATTGATAAAATCATAAACCGTAACGATATGCGTGCAGAAATAGCAGATCTCCTTGCGATGCTCACACATAAGCCTCGCCCAGAGAGTATTGATGAAGAAATGCAGGCGCATGAGGCAACTAAAGAAGCGACAAAAATAGAAGCTGACTCAGAAAAAAAAGAAAAACAAGATGATACCGAAAAGTAACTACTGATGGTAAAAAATTTATCTGAATGGTTACAATGGCAAGAAAGCTTACACCTGTCATCGATCGATTTAGGTCTTGAACGTATTTGTCACGTAGCAAATAAACTCAATTTACTACAACTCCCCTTTGCTGTTATCAGCATAGCAGGAACAAATGGTAAAGGCTCTAGCACCGCCATGCTACAAGCCATCTATCAACAATCAGGATATAAAACAGGCGTTTATACCTCTCCCCATTTATTACGCTATAACGAACGCATTACTATTGATGGAAAAGAAGCCAGTGATAATGCCATCTGCGGAGCTTTTGAAAAAATTGATAAGGCTCGCGGAGAAATAACGCTGACTTATTTTGAATTTGCGACTTTAGCAGCAGCAATCTTATTCGTTGATGAAAATATCAATGTAGCTATTTTTGAAGTTGGTCTAGGTGGGCGCTTAGATGCTGTCAATTTATGGGATGCTGATGTCGCATTGATTACTAGTATTGCTATTGATCACGAAAGCTGGCTCGGCAATAATCGAAACGATATTGCGATAGAAAAAGCAGGGATTATGCGT
>JALVDG010000070.1 GCA_027009095.1 Thiotrichaceae bacterium | reverse complement strand
AAGCAGTGCAATCACGGGGGCAGATAAAATAACCGCCAAACGCCAGTGTAATTCTGCCTTACTTTCTTTGCTATTAATGCTTAATAGTTCCGTTGTGCTGATAGCGGATAACTTGCTACTGCTTGAGATATTACTACTCGGAACACGAAGCCCATGTTCAGCAAATCGAAAGATGGTAAATTCATTATTTTCTAAGTTATGATCATAGCGACTACCATCATTAATTTGTAATACACGCTCTCCTGTTTCTTGATCTATAAATAACAAGGCTTTTTTTGCTGTTAGCACGCTGTCTTTTTTATCTGTGCCTGTGTGCATAAAAAAGTGTTCCATCACAACATTTTTATCATCTAACTTTTCCACAAATAGAGTCAGTTTAGTGTTTCCCACTTTGGTGTGCATAAACTCACCCACTGGAATACCTGAGGCTTCTGGACGTTGTTTTACTTCTGTTTTGATGCTTTGTGTTGTTGCCTCAATCTTTGGGATAACATATAAAACCATCGCTGCTAATAAGATCGTTAAGGGAAAAACAAACAGAAAAACGCCTTTATAAAACTGTTTTGGCCCTACACCTGATGCATGCAAGGCACTTATTTCATGGTCTCGATATAAACGCCCAAACGCTAACATCATACCGATTAATAAGGCGATAGGGATTAGTTGAATCGCCCCACTTACTGATCCCATTAACACCATTTGTCCGAGAAGATCAGCAGGTAAACTTCCCGAGCTAACTTTGCCAAGCAAACGAACGAAGGTATTGCCGACAATAATTAATAGCAGTACCAACAAACTCCCTATAAAAGAAGAAAATATCTCACGAACTAAGTAGCGTTGAATAATCATTTATCGTCTACTCTTGCGTAATAATCTACCCCTGAGTCAGCCGTCGCTTTAAACCGCTTGTGTGTCCATAGATACTGCTCAGGGAACTGTCGAATTTGTGCTTCAAATAGTTGATTGATGCGGATGGCATCTTGCTTTATATCGTTACTCGGAAAATGCTGAAGGGCAGGTAGAAAACGGGAGATATAGCCTATTGCTTGATGATTTTTATCGTATTCTCGCACGGTTATAAAAGGAACAACGGTAGCTTTGCTGATGGAAGCTAAACGAGAAGTACTAGGGTTGGTAGGAACATCAATACCAAAAAAAGGTATCTGCAAACTTCCTTTGTGCTTAAAACTTTGGTCAGGAGCAAACCAAACAGCATGACCTTTTTTTAAACTTGTAATCATCTCGCGTATTCTGTTTTTAGGAATTGCCTTACCGTATCGATGCGCCCTTACTTTAGCAACAATATGCTCTAAAAAAAGGTTTTTATGCGGCTTATAAACAACATGCAAATTTTTAGATAAGGAGGTCACAATCGGTCCGCCTATTTCTAAACTGGTAAAGTGCATACTCAATAAAATAACGCCTTTATTGGTATCTAAAGCCTGTTGTAAATATTCACGCCCTTCTATTTTCGTCAAAGATTGTAATTTTTTATCCGCTCCCCACCAACTAAGCGACAAGTCCATTAAACCTTGACCTAATGAAATAAAGTGATTTCGGCATAGTTGTTTTTGTTGAATCGTTGAAAGTTCAGGAAAGGCTAATTTGATATTAATATTAGCCACATGTCGTCGTGATTTTAGTAGCTTATACATAAATAAGCCGATTGATTTACCAAGTGACATTTGCCACTGCCAAGGCAATAAAGTAATCAGGCGTAATAAACCTATCGCAAGCCACATTCCCCAAAATCGTGGATGTAGAAAAGATTGTTTTTGTTGGTCATTATCCACGGGGGATTAGTTTCTAAGACAAATTAATGTTCATCACTTAAACGATACACTGTTCCACAATAGGGGCAACGACTGGGCTTACGTGGTTCTACTGATAAAAATACACGCGGATGAGAGCACCAAGTCACCGACTCATTCATGGGGCAATGTAAAGGCAAGTCATCGTTTGTAATAAGCACTTCTTTTTTAATATTAAGATTTTTGCATCCTGACTGTATTTCAGACATATATTTACCCCTTAGCGAGAGGCTATCGCAATTAATATATTAGAGCTAGATTAATTGCGATGCCCTTAAATTTTTAATTGGTGTTTTTTCATAAAAGAATAACACCTAATCTAAAAGTATCAACAGAACTAAGCCTTTTATTCAAAATATTTATGCTATAGACAAAGCAACTACTCAGTGCAATTAGTAACTACTCAAATTGTGCCTTATTTTGTTCGAGTTCAAGGCAACAGGACGGAGTTTATCAGTATTAGTGAGTATTTTAGCGTAGAAATAGGGCGAAATAGAGCACGAGCTAAGTTAGTTACCAGATAAAACGCTACTCTAAAACGACTTAATCTACAAATGTTAGCCAATGCTTATACTTTTCCACTCTGCCATGCACAACATCAAAATATAATGACTGTAATTTTTCAGTTATAGAACCGCGTGTTCCTGAGCCAATGGTACGATTATCTAACTCTCTTATCGGTGTTACTTCTGCCGCTGTACCACTAAAGAAAGCTTCATCGGCAATATAAATTTCATCACGTGTAATTCGCTTCTCGCGCACTTCATAACCCAAATCATTCGCTAATGTCATAATGGTGTTACGTGTAATACCATCGAGTGCAGAAGTTAAATCTGGGGTATAAATAACGCCTTTAGTGATAATAAATATATTTTCACCACTGCCCTCAGCGACGTAGCCTTCATTATCTAATAATAAAGCTTCATCATAACCATCGCTTAGGGCTTCTTGCAGTGCTAGCATAGAATTAATGTAATGCCCGTTTGCTTTAGCCTTACACATACTAATATTAACGTGGTGACGAGTATAAGAAGATGTTTTGATCCGCAGACCATTCTTCATATTATCTTCGCCAAGATAAGCCCCCCACTCCCATGCCGCGACTATTACATGCGTTTTTAGATTATCTGCACGTAAACCCATACCTTCCGAACCATAAAAACACATGGGGCGGAGATAAGCAGAGTCAAGGTGATTGTCTTTTACTGCATTAATTTGCGCAATACTCACTTCATCTTTAGAGAATGGTATTGCCATTTGCATAATTTTAGCTGAATTGAATAAACGATCAGTGTGTTCAGGGAGACGAAAAATAGCCGTTCGACCATCATCGGTCTTATAGGCACGAACCCCCTCGAAGACACCCATGCCATAGTGCAAAGTATGCGTTAAAACATGAACTTTGGCATCACGCCAAGGAGTCATTTTACCATCAAACCATATCACCCCATCACGGTCTTCCATCGACATTGATGTATCCTCTTATTGCTAAGTTTAATATTGGACAAAGAGGATACACCGAGGCATTAAGAAAAAGCTAGCAGAATAATTAATGAAATCATTAAACGGAAGGTAATCATTTCTGCTCTTATCGCAAACTCGCAAGTGCAAACCGTGAACTAGGAATTCCTTGCTTTTTAAGACGGTAATACTCAGCCATTACCTTTTTTACATAATTTTTAGTTTCACGATATGGAGGTATACCGCGATATTTTTCGACCTTACCAGGTCCTGCATTATAAGCGGCAACTGCAAAACGTTTTTTTCCTTTAAACTGACTTAGCATCTGTCCGATATATTTAACGCCTGCCTGGATATTCTGCTCAGGGTTCCAAGGGTCACTAATTTTCATCATATCCGCTGTATCTGGCATTAGTTGCATTAAACCAATAGCACCTGCACGCGAGTGTGCTTTTTCATTAAAACATGACTCCTGTTTAACAATCGCATGAATTAACTCGGCTTCAACACCATATATTTTTGAATAAACTTGAATAGTACGGGCATAAGCACGTGCCTTTGAGGATAAGTGTTGCTTATCATTGCAACCATGAACAATACCATTTCCCCGTGCACGTCTCTTTAGTGAAGCTTTACGGAAATTATTTTTAAAATGTCTATTTTTTGATTTTTTCGCCACTGTTTTTTTCAGTTTTTTAACCTTATAGACTTTAATAAGCTTATAGTTTTTTCCTGTCATACGTTTATCCGTTAATAAACGCGAACCATCCGCTCCCATATAAGAATAAACATTAGCATGAGCAACAGGCTGACTTAAAAGAAAAACAATACTAAGAGATAAAAGTCTTAGAGGGGGTATTATTAAATTTTTCATTTTATAATTTTTATTATCATATTGTTGTCTGGATTCTGCTGAGTGATACTTGCTAGCGATATTAACGTGGGATTTTTTCTAACTCTAGCTGAATATGATAAAAGGGATATAATTAGAGGCTTAATCTTTTAAATCATACCGTCGCTCTGTGATGATGTAGCAACAAAGTAAAAAAAAGAATAATGTGGATGCCAGTGAAAGCAAATCTAAGTCTACTCCACCGACTTAGTGGATAACTTTATAAAATAGCTTTCAGACTGTTTGTAGGTACTCATAGGGATTTGATGTCTACATGCCTAAGGGGTTATCGAAAGATAGCTCCTTTTTTTATGTAACTACTTAGCTTGTACTCTATTTTACCCGACTTCTTCGTGTTAAAAGTGCTCACATACCAATAAACCCCGCTCTTTACCCTAAACTCAAACAAAATAGAGCGCAATCTAAGCCAGTTACTAATTTAGACTGAACCATACAACATCAGTTAATTAAGCAGATGTGGAACAGCTAAAGAA
>JALVDG010000069.1 GCA_027009095.1 Thiotrichaceae bacterium | reverse complement strand
ACCTTTTACCTGAATCCGTGACTTCAATGCGGATAACAGGGGATAAGCTATTGGTTTAGCACGGGATTTTAAAAAATCTTAGCTTCACCCTTAGGTTAAGTGGGTATTTTTTAAACCCGTGATGAATCAATAGCTTATTCACTGTGCCGTAGTGAAGTCACTGATTCAGGTTTTAGCGAGATTGATAACTAAATAATAATAAAAATATCATGAAAATTATAAAACAAACACTTTTGGCATCCATTGCCCTTATCTCAGTATCAACAATTAATGCCGAACCTCAAAGCCTACAAGAAAGTTGGTATATTGGTGGGGCTTTAGGTCAAAGCTCATTGAATCCTGATGGTGGTAGTCATTGGAAGGTGAGTGACGATAAATCTACGGCTAAAAAACTGTATACAGGCGTTAATATCAATAGAAATGCAGGTATTGAAGCATTTTGGACAGATTTAGGGGATGCATCGCTTCGCAGCGATGATGCAAAATCAGGTCGTGTGAATTACGAAGCGATAGGAGTTGCGGGTGTCTATAGACCTCCGATAAATATTGCAGGAGTTCGTCCTCTCGGAAAATTAGGTATTGCTAAATTTACCACTAAAGATAAAGGTGCAGTAAAGAGTAAGCAGGCACATGGCTCATCTGTATTTTTAGGTTTAGGAGCAGAATATCCTATTACTCAAAATATCAATTTACGTGCTGAATATGATCGTTATGATAAAGATATTCAACAATATAACCTTGGTTTAAATTGGAGACCTTTGCAGCGTAATCATAGTCGCTTAATTCAAAATAAACCCACGCCAGCACCTGTCTATGTTCCTGAATATGTACCACCGGCACCAGTTGTTCGTAAGCCCGCGCCTGTTGTGCGTACTGTAGTGAAACCAAAAGTGAAACCAAAGCCAGTTCCAGCACCGCGTTATATTCCTCCTGTTGTACAAAAACCTAAAATACAACTAATGCATATCTCCTTATCTGGAGGTTCGAATTTTGATACAGGTAGTGCTACTTTAACGCAAAGAGGCAAAGATGAGTTATATAATTTGGCTGGTAAGTTAACGGCAAAGGGAATGAGAGTAAAGGGTATTCACATAGTAGGGCATACGGATAATGTTGGTCGTGCAGATTCTAATATGGCCTTGTCATTGGCACGAGCTAAGGCAGTTGCTAATTATTTGCAACAATTAGGTGTAAGACAAGATTTAATGCGTGTAGATGGAAGAGGGGAGTCTAATCCTATCTTTTCTAATAAAACAGCAAGTGGTCGAGCTAAAAATCGTCGAGTTGATATTAGTATTAAAGGGGTAAGAACCATTATTAAGTGATAAAAGCCATTACTGTCATTAAATAGAATACGGAATAACTTTCTAAAGTTATTCCGTTTGCACTCTATTTTGCCTGATTTCTACGTTAAAAGTGCTCATTTATGCTTATAAACTCCGCCTTTTTGCCTTGAACTCGAACAAAATAGAGCACAATCTAATAAGTAGTTACTAATTTTTTATATCTTGTTAGATATTTTTTCAACCACAATGGCAATATCTTTTGCTAACTGTTCCGTTTCTTCAGGGTCATCACCTTCAACCATTACTCTAATAAGAGGTTCAGTGCCTGAAGCTCGAAGTAGAACACGTCCTCGACTTCCTAACTGTCCCTCTGCTTTTTTTACAGCCTCTTGAATATCTTGGTCCTCACTAAAGTTAATTTTTTTAGTAATACGTACATTTTTTAAGGTTTGAGGATATTTCTTCATGACATGTTTTAGTTCATGAAGTGATTTTTTGCTACTGACCATCGCATGTAAAATCTGTAAAGCTGCAATCGTACCATCACCAGTAGGAATACGATCTCTCGCAATAATATGTCCTGATCCTTCTCCACCTAATATGCCATTGTATTTTCGTAGTAGCTCCATCACATAGCGGTCACCAACATCAGCGCGATGGAAGTTCAGTCCCAATTTTTCAATTGCTTGTTGTAGCCCCAAATTGCTCATTAAGGTTCCAACAACATCATTGCCTAATGTGCCTTCTTGATGTTTATGATGAGCAATAATTGCAATAGCTTCATCACCATCAACTATTTCGCCTTTATCATCAACCATCATTAGACGATCACCATCACCATCAAGTGCGATACCTATATCAGCTCTATATTGTTTTACGCTAGCGGTAAGTGTTTCTAAGGAGGTTGCTCCACAGTTATGATTAATATTAATACCATTAGGCTCGTCGGCAATGGTAATAACATCAGCACCTAGTTCAGCGAGTACATGGGGAGACACTTGGTAAGTTGCGCCATTAGCGCAGTCTAAAACAATGCGTAGTGATTCAAATGAAATATTTGTAGGAATAGCACGCTTACAGAATTCGATATATCTTCCAGCAGCATCTTCGATACGGGTTACTTTTCCCAATTTTTCAGAACTGACAGTTTCAATCTCACGCTCTAAATAACTTTCAATCTCCTCCTCAACTTCATCAGCAAGTTTTGTGCCTTCTGATGAGAAAAATTTTACACCATTATCTTGATAAGGATTGTGCGAAGCACTAATGACAATACCTGCCGATGCACGAAAAGTACGAGTTAGATAAGAAACCGCAGGTGTTGGCATAGGTCCAAGTAGGTGTACATTAATACCCGCTGCAACGAGACCAGCTTGTAACGCAGTTTCTAACATATAGCCTGAGATACGAGTATCTTTTCCGATAACAACAAGAGGATTACCCTGTTTGGTTAATACCTTTCCTGCTGCCCACCCAAGCTTCAAAGCAAAGTCTGGCGTCATGGGAGATTTACCAATTTCCCCGCGAATACCATCAGTGCCAAAATATTTTCTACTCATTATTGTGTCTCTGCTGTTAATTTTAGCGAAAAAATAAAGGGCACATCTCTATTAATTCATATATTGGAAAATTAAAACTAAAATTTGTTCAACCCAGAATTAATTAATAGAGGTGCCCTAAAGTCATTATTTTGATTATTCGTAACTACTCAGATTGAGCTCTATTTTGTTCGAGTTCAAGGCGAAAGGACAGGGTTTATAAGTATAAATGAGCACTTTCAACACAGAAATCGGACAAAATAGAGTGCAAGATGAGTAGTTACGGTTATTTTAATTGTTGAAAAAGTATAACAGTTATAGAGAAACTCTCAATTTTAAGCCGATCTTTGGCTAAGATCATTTCATTACCTTAAACTTGCTACATTACCTATTAAGAAAATTTCAGGATCAATTGTTTGACCGCTAATGAGTATTTCAAGGTGTAAATGAGGACCAGTAGATCTTCCTGTACTACCAACTTGGGCGATAATATCCTGCTTGTTAATATGTTGACCTTTTTTAACTAATGATTTTTTTAGATGGGCGTAGCGGGAAATAATATTTTTACCGTGGCTAATCTCGACAATATTTCCATATCCTGACTTATATCCTGAATATATTACTTTTCCTTTTCCTAAAGGATAAATGCTAGAACCTGTTTTTGCTGCGATATCAATTCCAGAGTGCATTCTTTTTTTACCGTTAAAAGGGTCTTTACGAACACCATACTTAGACGATAAATTGCCATTTTTCACAGGTATGTTATCCATAAAAACAATCTTTTTTTCATTAAATAGATTGATTAATTGAGGGTCTTTAATAGGAGGTTGATTTGGGGTGATAAGAGTGAGCTTCTCTGCGTTATTAAAACTGGTATTTTTTAGATTTATTTGAGTAAAAAATATTATTACTAAACCAAAAAAGAATAATTGTATGTAGAAGGAAATCTTCCTTAGTATTGTGTAAATCATAATTTTCAAGGGGGAAGGAAACTAAAAGGCGGGGAGGATACCAGAAAACACATATCAATATTAGAATATTGTGATATTTATAAGTATATATTTTAATCAAACTAACTTGTTATAGCTTACTTACTGAATCGTTACCCTATTTCTTGATTCATCATGGGTTTAAAAAATACCCGCTTACGCTAAAGCCTGTAATGCGAATAATGTTGCTGGGTGTTTCAATTTTGGAATTGTTGAGCAGCGAAAAAAACATCTGATAATGACCTTGGGCAAAATGATTTAGATGCACTTAACCGTCCCCGATCTTATAGCGACCACCTTGTACATCATGGCTGCCCGCGTAATGAATATTATGAGTGCGATAAACCCTTCTGACCAAGGTTGTATGATGGAAAATATGGAATGCCTCGGCACACAAGCTCATGCCGACTGCAATAAACGACTCTGGAATGGGCAAGGCTCTTGTTTGCGGGGCGGTTATGCTTGTATTAACTGCACCGCTTACTATTTATAAAAAGTGAAATACTTTAATATCACAAAGAGTAAAACCAATCACCATTTTTAGCCTGACGAATAAAAGAAAAAAAGCGTAATCAATAACAACATGAAAATCTTTACGAATATATAAAACCTTGCTAACAATTTGTCGGGTTACGCTACCGCTAACCCGACCTACGATAATTTAGGAGGTTTATAGATGACTGAAAAAGAAAAACGACAAAATCGTTTACGACCAGAAGATATTAAAATATCGAAAGAAGAGCATAATCAGTATCTTGCTGAACTTGGCTTGTCGCAATTACCTTAGAAGCTCTCTTTCAACCGCGTAGAAGGCGATTTAGAAATCAAAGTCGATATTAAAGAGGGTAAAGTCACGAAAGCATGGGTTAATTCTCCACTTTATCGTGGTTTTGAACAAATTTTACAAGACAAAGATCCTCGTGATGCTTTGGTCTACACACCCAGAATTTATGGTATTTGTTCTGTTTCTTAATCGCTTGCCAGTGCTAAAGCAATTGCTGATGCACAAGGTTTAGAGCCAGCTTTAAATGGTCAGATAGCCAGTAATATTATTCTAGCGTGTGAAAACCTCGCCGATCATCTCACCCATTTTTATCTATTTTTTATGCCAGATTTTGCGCGTGATGATTATAAAAACCAAGCTTGGCACCAGACTATCGAACAACGCTTTCGTGCTCAAACAGTTTTTTTACTCTCCTTGCTCTCTTCATTATCACGACATTCTTCATAAGGATAAGTAACATGACCATAACGAACCACTAAGATTGCAATAGTGAGTAACACAATAGTGAAGCCAACTTCTAATAGTTGCCATTGTTCAAATGATTTAGCATCTAATATGATATATCGAGCTAATGCGACGATGGCAATATACAAAGGATAGCGAATAGGAAGTCGATGCTCTTGGTAGTAAATTTGTATCATCGCAATGACTTCAAGATATATAAATAATAGTAATAAGTCTTTTAAAGCGACTTCACCTTTATGAAGTACCATTATAATTTCTTGACCGACTGCAATAATTGTTGCAATCAAAATGATAAGCAAGCCGATCTGCTCGATCATATGTAACGATTTTTTAACAACTCTATTTTTATTCATTTTTAATTTCCCCTATAAGCCTTTAACCTGAGTCAGTGACTTGACAACTACGGCAGATAGCATAAGCTATTGATTCCACAGCGGTATTAAAAAATACCCGCTTAACCTAAGGGTGAAGCTAAGATTTTTTAAAATCCACTGTGAAACCAATATCTTACACTCTCTTATCCGCATTGAAGCCGCGGATTCAGGTTAAAGTTTTACGCAGCTTTAAATATTAATCCCCTCCTTAAATAACAGCTATTCAGTTGTTAAAAAAATAGTAATCGAAATCCCTATTTTTTATATAATTCAATGACTCGTAAAGATGTTGGAGTACGAGGATACAGTTGTGTAAATCCTAAATATTCGCCTTTACTATTATTAGTCGCATAGAAAATAATTGACTCTGCATTTTTAATTTGCTCCGAAAGAAAATCAACCGCTAGTTTAAGATCACTTTTTTGTTTGGTAGAATACTCTATTAAGCATCAAATAGCCTTGCTATCTCTGTTATATCACTGTTTTCTGCTCGTTTGATGATGATATTCATTTCTATTCTGTCTCAATTAAGGCAAGTATTTGTCGAATTGTTTTTTTCATACTGGCGTCATTGGTAATAGTAATACAACGATCCGACTTAAAACGCTCAAGTTCATGATTTTCTTCTATACGTTGTTCTCGTTCTTGCTTTGTTTCTCTTGCTCGTATAATTAAGCGTTTGCGTAACACCTTTTCGGATATCGTCATCCAAATAGGGACTAGCTCTGGGTAAATTTTTTGCGCGATAGAAAGGTAACGTCTAGAGCCATTTACAATGACATGCTCTCCAGATTCTAGCCATTGCAATACCTCTTTTCCGACACCATAAGAGCCACCTTGATATTCCCAATCAAAAAGAAATAAACCTGCTTCTTTGCGGCGATTAAAATCCAACTCGCTCATCTCGATATGGTTTTCATCATTTTCTTTAATGGCTTGAGTGATATAGCGGTGTGCGACTAAGGGTTGTTTTGAGGAATAT
The DNA here is from genome assembly GCA_027009095.1 of Thiotrichaceae bacterium. Classification (GTDB taxonomy): domain Bacteria; phylum Pseudomonadota; class Gammaproteobacteria; order Thiotrichales; family Thiotrichaceae; genus JAGLBW01. Next base: position 8,930 of record JALVDG010000069.1, on the reverse strand, counting down.
TGCTTTTTCTTTAACTTATTCAATAAAGTATCTTTGCCAACTCCTGCTGGGCCGATAAGAAAAAACAAAGTAGGTTGAGTAATCATAGGAGAAGGATACCTTTGTTTTTTTGTGCTTTAGTATTGCTTACAATGAGATATTTTATTTTTAGTCAGTCAATATACCAGAACAAAAATAAAAATCAGTAAAAGGCTTATAAATACCGTTTAGTTTTCAAACAATATAATGTGGTTGGAGTACTAGAGCCTCATCTAGAAATAGGTGAGGCTTTTTGTTGTTTTCCCTAGGTGTTATTTCTAATGACACTCATTTATATCTCAAATTGGATGTTGATCATTTCTGCTTTCTCATACACAATAAGCCGCTCATTTCTCTGTGTGTCCTTTGTATATTAAATCATTTAATGTGTAAGTGATTCATTATATTAAACTAATATGTTTATTCTGCGGTTATTATAATACAAATTAATTATATTAGTTCAGACTAAAAATCAGAGAAGTACAAACAGGTAGTGACTCTCAAGGATTGAGGTTTTTATCGAAATAACAATTAACCCCCTGATAAATTATTAACTTGATAATTTTTTACCACCTACTGACTGACGCTATTACCTACGGTTTACATGGCGTTGTTATTATCAAAAAATTACTATGACTTCCGTAAATAGATGTTGCGACGGTTATAAATCATATAATTGAATACACAAACTCTTTGAAGGAGATTTCTCAAATGTCAGATCGTAGCCAACTAGCGAATGCTATCCGTGCTCTTACTATGGACGCAGTCCAAATTCCTAATTCTGGTCACCCAGGTGCACCAATGGGAATGGCGGATATCGCTGAAGTTCTTTACAACGATTTTATGAAACATAATCCAACTAACCCTAACTGGGCTGACCGTGATCGTTTCATTATGTCGAATGGTCATGGCTCAATGTTGCCTTACTCTGTATTGCACTTAACTGGTTATGATTTATCAATTGACGATCTTAAAAGCTTCCGTAAGTTACATTCAAAAACACCAGGTCATCCTGAATACGGTTATGCACCAGGCATTGAGACAACGACTGGTCCTCTAGGGCAAGGTATTACTAATGCGGTTGGTTTTGCCCTAGCTGAAAAAGTAATGGCGGCTCAGTTTAATGAAGACGGACATGAAATTGTAGATCATAAAACCTATGTGTTTTTAGGTGATGGTTGTTTGATGGAAGGTGTCTCTCAAGAGGCTATTTCACTTGCAGGTTCTTTCGGACTGAGTAAGCTGATCTGCTTCTACGATGATAATAATATCTCTATTGACGGTAATGTTGATGGTTGGTTTGGCGATGATACCCCAAAGCGTTTTGAAGCCTCTAACTGGCATGTGCAATCTATCGATGGGCATGACCCAGAGGCGATTAAATCAGCAATAGAAGCGGCCATTGCATCGGATAAGCCTTCTTTAATTTGTTGTAAAACCATTATTGGGAAAGGTATCGGTACGGCAGGTGAGAAAAAAGAAGGCGGACATAATATCCACGGTGAAGCCTTAGGTGAGGCGGCTATTGCTGATGCACGTAAAAACATGGGCTGGGATTATGCGCCATTTGAAATTCCTGATGAAATCTATGCAGCGTGGGATGCAAAAGAGGCAGGAAAAGCAGCTGAGGCCGCATGGAATGAAAAGTTTGACGCATACGCAGCTGCTTTCCCAGAAAAAGCAGCTGAATTTACCCGCCGTATGGCAGGTGAGTTACCTGCTAACTTTGAAGAACATGCACAAAAAGTTATTGCAGAAACTAACGAAAAAGCAGAGTCACCTGCAACACGCGTTGCATCTAAAGGCGCATTAAATGGTTTTGCCCCAATTTTGCCTGAATTTTTAGGTGGTTCTGCTGACCTCTCTCCATCAAATAATACCTTCAATGATAAGTCGATTCGTATTAATGATGATCACGGCTCAACAGATATGAACTTTGCAGGTAATTACATTTCTTACGGTGTACGTGAGTTTGGTATGTCTGCGATTATGAATGGCGTAGCACTGCACGGGGGATTAATACCTTACGGTGCGACTTTCCTTATGTTCTCTGAGTATGCACGCAATGCTTTACGTATGGCTGCGTTAATGAAGATTCGTACTATCTTCGTTTACACGCATGATTCCATTGGTTTAGGTGAAGATGGTCCAACACATCAATGTGTTGAGCAAATCCCTACATTGCGCATGATTCCTAATATGGCAGTGTGGAGACCGTGTGATACAGTTGAGACCGTTGTTGCTTGGAAAGATGCTATTGAAAACGATAAGCGTCCAACAACACTCGTGTTCTCTCGCCAAAACCTACCTTTCCAAACACGTGATGAAGCGACTATCGCGAATATTGCTAAAGGTGGTTATATTCTTAAAGACACTGACGGAACACCAGATGTTATCGTCATAGCAACAGGATCTGAAGTGCATCTTGCGATGGAAGCGGCTGAAGCTTCTGATAAGAAAGTACGTGTTGTTTCAATGCCTTCTGTTGAAGTATTTGAAATGCAAGACGATGATTATAAAGAGTCTGTACTACCTGCTGCTGTTACTGCGCGTGTTGCGGTTGAAGCGGCTATTATGGACGGCTGGTGGAAGTATGTGGGTACTAACGGCAAGGTTATCGGTATGACAACCTTCGGCGAGTCAGCACCTGCAGCTGAGTTATTTGAATACTTCGGTATTACAACCGATGCAGTGAGCAAAGCAATAAACGAAGTAGCGTAATTTCTAAAGAAAGCCTCTCCCGTGTGAGAGGCTTTTTAGTATATAAAATAAATTTAGATTAATTTTTAATCATTTTTATGGGTGGATTATTCTAAATTTTAAGGGCTATCCCGTAAGTAGTTGGACATAATAAATCAAACAAAACTTTTGATATTTATTTCTGGATATTCAAGACATTGTTGAGTCATATAGCAGGGCTATGAGAAAAACGTGGAAAATCAGAGAATAAATTATTTTGCCCCTCTTTATTAAGTGCGCGCAAAATACTAGATTTATTGTGTTTTACCTACTGAATACCCTGTCGGATTTAATGGCAACAGGCGGGCTAATTTAAAAATTTTTTAATCAATTTTCAGGAGAAAATTATGACAGTTAAAGTTGGTATTAATGGATTTGGTCGTATCGGTCGTATGGCATTTCGTGCAATTCATGCATCATTCCCTAACCTAGAAGTTGTCGGTATTAACGACCTACTTGAAAATGATTACCTTGCTTATATGCTTAAGTATGACACGGCTCAAGGTCGTTTTGCAGGTACTGTAGAGGTAGACGGTGATCATTTCGTTATTGATGGTGATAAGCGAATTCGTTTAACCGCTGAGCGTGATCCTGCAAACCTAGCATGGGGTGATATTGATGTTGATATAGTGATTGATTGTACTGGTTTCTTCTTAACAACAGAAAGTTGTCAAGCACATATTGATGCTGGCGCGAAGAAAGTTGTTCAATCAGCACCTTCTAAAGATGGTACGCCAATGTTCGTTTATGGCGTAAACCATGATAAGTACGATGGCGAAGCAATTGTTTCTGCGGCATCTTGTACGACTAACTGTTTAGCGCCTGTGGCTAAAGTTATCAATGATAAGTGGGGCATCAAACGTGGTCTTATGACAACAGTTCATGCTTCAACCGCTTCTCAAAAGACAGTTGATGGTCCTTCAATGAAAGATTGGCGTGGTGGTCGCTCTGTATTTGAGAACATCATCCCATCTTCAACGGGTGCTGCTAAAGCGGTAGGTGTCGTACTGCCTGAGCTAAACGGCAAACTAACAGGTATGGCCTTCCGTATCCCTTCTGTAGATGTTTCTGTTGTTGATTTAACAATGGAGCTAGATAAGGAAGCAACTTACGAAGAAATTTGTGCTGAAGTGAAGCATCACTCTGAAAATGGTGATATTTCTAAGACGCTTTCTTATACCGATGAGAAAGTTGTTTCTTCGGACTTCCGTGGTATTGGTTACTCATCTATCTTTGATGCAGGTGCGGGTATTGCGCTTGATGGCACATTCATTAAAGTTGTTTCATGGTATGACAACGAGTATGGATACACTTGTAATATGCTACGTTTAGTTGAGCACATTTCCGCTTAATTAAATCATCCCCGTAGCCCGTATGTAGCCTGCGAAATACGGGGAAACTATGCTTCGGTACAGTTTTCCCTTATTGCGTAAACTCCATACGGGCTACACATTTTTTTAAATTTAAATCATTTAATTGAGCACTGTATTTTTACAATTCTGACTTAAATTATTTTCATAACATCAAAAAAGGGGTTTCACCATGTCTGTAATTAAGATGACCGATCTCGACCTTGCTGGAAAGCGTGTTCTTATTCGTCAAGACCTTAACGTGCCTATAAAAGATGGCAAAGTCACCTCTGACAAACGTATTCGTGCCTCAATGCCTTCGATTGAGACGCTTGTCGCAGCTGGCGCACAAGTAATGATTATGTCTCACTTAGGTCGCCCGACCGAAGGCTCTCCTGAAGATCAATTTTCGCTCGCACCTGTTGCAGCGCACTTAGGCGGATTACTTGGTAAAGATGTTGCGTTAGTTACTGATTATCTTGATAACTCTCCAGAGCTTTCAGATGGTGACGTTGTGCTACTTGAGAATGTACGGTTCAATAAAGGCGAGAAAGCAAACGATGAAGCCCTTTCAAAACAATATGCCTCACTTTGTGATATTTATGTAATGGATGCCTTTGGTACAGCTCACCGTGCTCAAGCATCTACACATGGTGCAGGTCAGTTTGCACCTGCTGCCGCTGCAGGTCCGTTACTTGCAGCTGAGCTAGAAGCTTTAGGTAAAGCACTTGATAATCCAGCCCGTCCTTTTGTAGCATTGGTTGGTGGTTCTAAAGTTTCGACTAAGTTGACTGTTCTTGATTCATTATCAAAAGTGGTGGATCAACTTATCGTCGGTGGTGGTATTGCAAACACCTTTATTGCAGCTGAAGGTCATAATGTTGGTAAATCACTTTACGAAGAAGATTTGGTGGATACGGCAAAAGAACTAAAGGCAGCAGCACAGGCAAACGGTGGCGATATTCCCGTTCCTGTTGATGTGGTCTGCGGTAAAGAATTTTCTGAAACAGCAGAGGCAACCACTAAGGACGTTGCAGATGTTGCAGACGATGATATGATCTTTGATATTGGTCCTAAGTCAGTGGCAGAACTTTGTAAAGTCATTAAAAATGCGGGAACAATCGTTTGGAATGGTCCTGTTGGTGTGTTTGAATTTGATCAATTTGGTGCAGGTACAAAAGAAATATCAATGGCAATTGCAGAATCAAAAGGATTCTCAGTAGCAGGTGGTGGAGATACATTAGCTGCCGTAGATAAGTACGATATTGCAGACAAAGTGTCTTATATCTCTACAGGTGGCGGATCATTCCTTGAGTTTTTAGAAGGAAAAAAACTACCCGTTGTAGCGATGTTAGAGGAGCGCGCTAAAGGATAAATCACACTTTATCCATAAAACTGTAGTCATTTGAACTATACTCTGCGGTTTTATCTGGAAGTAACATCTAATTAAACAAAGGTTTACTAGATGTTACTTCCCATAACAATAAAAGGACAATGTCTTCGTATGAGAAGAACAAAAATAGTAGCTACGCTTGGTCCTGCAACCAGTACACAAGAATCTATTGATGCAATTGTCAAAGCAGGTGTAAATGTAGTCCGACTAAATTTTTCACATGGTTCCCCAGAAGAGCATAAAGCGCGTGCAGAGATGGTTCGCACTGCTGCAAAAAAAGCCAATAGATCAGTTGCAATTCTTGGTGATTTACAAGGACCAAAAATTCGTATAGATCGTTTTAAAGACGGCAAGATAGAGCTTAAAACGGGCGATAAATTTATTCTTAATGCCGCCTTAGACCCTAATGCAGGCGACCAACATCAAGTTGGATTGACCTATAAAAGATTACCTAAAGATGTCAATGTTGATGACGAGTTATGGCTCGACGATGGTCGTTTAGTTTTGAAAGTAACGTGTATTGACGGTGAGAAAATACACACGGTAGCACTCAACTCTTGGGAATTATCGGATAATAAAGGTATTAATCGTCGTGGCGGCGGGTTGTCGGCAGATGCTTTAACCGAAAAAGATATAGCAGACATTCAGACCGCTGCTGACATTGGTGTCGATTTTCTAGCGGTATCATTTCCTCGTAATGGTGATGACTTACGTTTAGCCAGAAAATTGATGCTAGAAGCAGGTGGCAAAGCTGCCATTGTAGCAAAGGTGGAACGAGCAGAATCTATTATCCAACCAGTATTAGATGACTTAATTAAAGCATCTGACGTTATTATGGTAGCCCGTGGTGATTTAGGTGTAGAAATTGGCGATGCTAATCTTCCTGAAGCTCAAAAAATGCTTATTAAGCGTTCAAGAGAGCTTGATAGAGCGGTAATCACCGCGACGCAGATGATGGAAAGCATGATTACCAATAATATTCCAACACGTGCAGAAGTATTTGATGTAGCAAATGCCGTTATGGATGGTACAGATGCTGTGATGTTGTCAGGTGAGACAGCAACGGGACATAACCCTGCTTTAGTGATCGAAGCAATGGGTGAAATTTGTGAAGAGGCAGAACATAATGCTGCTGTTTCTGTATCATCACACCGGGTAGGAGAACGTTTTCAGCGTACCGATGAAGCAATCGCAATGGCATCAATGTACCTCGCTAACCAAATGGATATCAAAGCCGTTGCCTCCTTAACAGAATCAGGTGCAACGGCTCGATGGATGTCACGTATTAGTTCTGGCAAGCCAATTTATGCATTGACCACACATAAATCAACCTGTCGTCGCGTGAGTATTTATCGTGGTGTTTATCCCATATTTATTACCGAATCGCTAACCAGTCCAAAAGCTGCAAATAGTATTGTTATTGAACATATGCTGAGTCGTGGTCAAGTAAAAGAAGGGGATTTAGTGATTGTTACAAAAGGTGATTTAGTGGGTATTGATGGTGGCTCGAATATGCTGAAAATTATTAAGGTAGGGGAGCATTTAGATGAACCTCAGACAAAACCAAATGAAACCGATTAATTTTTCGTAACGACTCAGCGTGCACTCTATTTTGTCAGATTTCTGTATTATACAAGTGCTCATTTCAAGTAGTTACCACTTTTCGTGGGTACTTAAACCCACACTGACATTAGAAGCTTTTAGAATGCTGAAAGCTTTGTTGTAGTATTAAGCAGTTTTGAAAAACTGTTTAGATAATATTTTATTTTTTATATATTTTAGGAGAACCTCATGGCTCTAATTTCAATGCGTCAATTGCTGGATCATGCAGCAGAAAACAATTATGGCTTACCAGCTTTCAATGTAAATAATATGGAGCAGGTTCACGCAATCATGCAGGCAGCGGATGCAGTTGACTCACCTGTTATCATGCAGGGTTCTGCTGGTGCACGTGGTTATGCAGGTGAGCCTTTCCTACGTCACTTAATTGCTGCGGCAACAGAAATGTATCCACATATTCCCGTTGTAATGCACCAAGATCATGGTTCAGAACCAGCAGTATGTTTACGTTCTATCCAGTCTGGCTTTACATCCGTTATGATGGATGGTTCTTTAGAAGCTGATTGTAAAACACCTGCATCTTTTGAATATAACGTTGCTGTAACCTCTGAAGTTGTAAAAATGGCTCATGCTGGTGGTGTTTCTGTTGAAGGTGAGCTAGGTTGTCTTGGCTCTCTCGAAACAGGCGAAATGGGCGAAGAAGACGGACACGGAGCAGAAGGTAAATTAGACCTTGATATGCTATTAACCTCTGTTGAAGAAGCGGCTGATTTTGTTAAAGCAACCAATGTTGATGCGCTTGCTATTGCAATAGGCACATCTCACGGTGCTTACAAGTTCACGAAAGAGCCTACGGGTGAGATTTTACGTATCGACCGTATTGCAGAAATTCATGCGCGTCTTCCTAATACTCACCTTGTTATGCACGGCTCATCATCAGTACCACAAGACTGGTTAGAAATCATCAATAACTACGGTGGTGATATGGGGCAAACTTACGGTGTACCCGTTGAAGAAATCGTTGAAGGTCTTAAGAACGGTGTAACGAAAGTTAATATCGATACCGATTTACGCATGGCATCTACTGGTGCAATTCGTAAACATTTGAAAGATAATCCTTCAAACTTTGACCCACGCAAGTTCTTGAAAGAAGCTACAAATGCAATGAAAGATATTTGTCAATCACGTTATGAAGCGTTTAATTCGGCGGGAATGGCAAGTAAGATTGGTAAAATCTACTCTCTTGATGAAATGTCACAAAAATATGCATCTGGTGAGCTAGATCAAAAAATCTCTTAAACTGATTTAAGTTCATTAGTTTTTAAAAAAGGGGATGCTATTAGCATCCCCTTTTGGGTTTATATTCTGAATACTAAACTCAAAAGAAAATAGTGCTAAAATAGAAGTACCCAATCAATCCAAATAAAATAAGGAATATTATGCCTTTCGATACGAAGCTGAGCGACGAAGTCAATCTACTTTTACGGTTCAATTTAAAGAACGAGCAAGATGGAATTAAAATTCATCATGATGCAAATCCAAGCATTATTGCAGCAGCTAAACGTTTGCATGATAAAGGGTTAATCTCACAGCATGACGGTGGTTACCTAACCGATTTAGGCCGTAAAGCAGCTGAGCATGCACAAGACTTAGTGACTATTTTGAGATAATTTATTCTCGCTCCAGCGTGGGAATGCATAAGCTGCTACTTAGCAAAGCCACCTAAAAATCCACCAATTCGTTTAGATAATTGCTTTGATCGTTCAGGGTTTCTTAACGCTTTTAAAATAGGCTCACGCATATTGGGAATACTCATTATATCAACCAAAATAACCGTAAAAGCTTCTTGCTCTTGATGTGATAAAGCTTCC
>JALVDG010000068.1 GCA_027009095.1 Thiotrichaceae bacterium | reverse complement strand
TATTATTTAATAATTTGAGGGATGATATACCCGAAATAAGTGTGAAAACTATAGGCTATCAGGCTGAAGCAATCACATTAATTATTAGTAATAAGATTAATTTTTAATCTATTAAAAAATGCATTAATAGACAGTTTTTGGCTTTGGCTTAATTTATTCTAAATTGTGTTGACTAACATATGTTTTAAGAAGCTGTTTTCAAGAAGACTACTTTAGTACCAGCATAAGTATTTTAGGGTTGAAGTTTTTAATATGATGCACATACTTGTCATTACATTTACCTATGGGAAATTATCATGTCAATGCAATCAACTATCGAGACTAAGCTAAACTCAGCACTTAACCTTGAGGTGCTAGATGTTGCGAATGAAAGCCATATGCATAATGTGCCTGCTGGATCAGAATCACACTTTAAAGTGGTTGCAGTAAGTAAAGATTTTGAAGGAAAGATGTTAATTGCTCGTCATCGTATGATTAATGAAGCATTAAGTGAAGAGCTAGCAGGGGGTATACACGCACTTTCACTACACACTATGACGCCAGATGAGTATTTTGAGAAAGCGGGAAAAGTTGCAGATTCGCCTGAGTGTGAGGGTGGTGCTAAGAGATGACGTTTTAATTGAAATGGATGATACGCAACTATTACGCTATAGCCGTCAAATACTGCTAAGCGATATAGATATAGAAGGGCAACAAGTTTTGCTCAATGCTAAAGTACTCATTATTGGCATGGGCGGTTTAGGCTCACCTGTTGCTTTATATTTGGCATCAGCAGGCATAGGCACTCTAAGTATTTGTGATTTTGATAGAGTAGAACTAAGCAATCTGCAACGCCAAATTATTCATCACAATCGTAGTATAGGGCTATCAAAAGTAGATTCAGCAGCACAAGCAATCCATGCAATCAATCCTGATATAATAGTTAATAAAATATCAGAAAAGCTCGAAGCCGAAGCATTAAATAATACCGTTAAGCAACACGACTTGGTCATTGACTGTAGTGATAATTTCACCTCACGTTTTGCTATCAATAAAGCCTGTGTGATGAATAAAATACCATTAGTATCAGGTGCAGTTATCCGTATGGAAGGGCAAGTAAGTGTTTATGATAGCCGCAATGAATCATCCCCATGTTATCAATGCCTTTACAATGATGTAATAGATATAGCAGATACTTGTAGCACTAATGGTGTACTAGCTCCCGTTGCCGGCGTTATAGGCTCGATTCAAGCTACCGAAGCAATCAAGTGTTTATTAGGACTACCAACGCTACTAGGACGACTATTAATACACGATGCTAAATATATGCAATTTAAAGAGATTAAGCTCAAGCGTGATGTCTGCTGCCCATGCTGTGGACTATCTGAGTAACTCTGATCTAATTAGTCAAACAGCAAGATAGTCAGCACAAAGGCTGCTCCTTGCGAAACTTCTTGTAAGCGTATGTCTCCATTCCATGTTTGTAATAATGAGGCAACTATATCGAGACCTAAACCTGTACCGCCTTGATTTCTTCTTGTGGTAAAAAAGGGTGTAAATATACGCTCTGTGTTAGATGGTGAAATACCACTGCCGTTATCATGCAAACATATTTCTAGGATTTTTTCTTTAGCTTCTATCTTTATGCTTACTTCACTTGCTTGATGTTGCAAACTATTTTCTAACAGATTGGTAAAAACGGTCTCTAATACTTCGGTTGCAATAGCTACTTTGTTAGGGTAACTATTTGGGGAGATGCTAATTTGTAAACCTTTCTCCTTATAACGTGATTTTAGGGTATTTAAGCAGGAAGATAGGTCTGATACTTGATTTGAAGCTTGCATAGCATCTGCTTTTGCCAGTTCTAATAAACGGCTAACTAATTTCTCTAAACGTTGTGTATCACTTTGTAAATTATCTAAAAACTTCTTTCTCTGTGTGATGGGCATATCGTCGATATGGTCTTGCAATAACTCAATAGCACCTTGGATAGAGGTCAGTGGCGTTTTAAATTCGTGAGAGACATGCGCTGCAAATTGGCGAATATAATCTCCCCGTTGTTGCAAGGTTTGCGACATGGTGGCAAAGCTTTGGGAGAGCTTGGATACTTCATAAGTACCTGGTTTTTCGAGCTTGCTAACTGTAGTAACTTCTCCTTTTGCTAGTTTTTGTGCTTGGCTGGTGAGTTGTTTAATTGGTTTTACAATGCGTGATGATACAAAAAAGGCGAGCAGCAAAGTAATCACTAAAACAATTGATGTGGCGATAAGCACACGTCCTGTTACTGCGTATAAATGTTTCAGGATATTCTGCGGTGTTCGTGATAAGTAAACGACACCGTAGAGTCTATCACCTTCAATAATCGGGAAAGTGGTAAAAACACGAATACCTGTGCCACGACTAATGGAAGCTATAGGAGGGGGAGCCTCATCCGATAGGCGTTGACGAATAACGCTAGTGTACTTTCCCTGCAATGCTTGTTGTACTTCTTTGATATGTGCCAAGGAGTAACCGCGCTCGTTGCGACCTGCTACGACAATGCCATGATAATCAAGTACTCGCATTCCTGCTAGGGTAACTTGTTGGCTATCTTTAAGTATTTGCTGTAATAAATTGCCAGCTTTTATGGCGAAGGGATCAGGTGGATCATAAATGGATTTAGCATTTTTACGTCGTGGTAAAACAGGCTGTTGAGATAAATCAATGCTTGGGCTAACAGGCGTATAGTAATCATCACGATTGTTTTTTAAAGAGCTTTTAATTTCAATACCATAATCACTTTTATTTTTAATCTGGCTTCTAATAAAGTGACGATAAGTAGCTGATATAACAGCAGATTGAGCAATTAATTCTATTTCAGTTTGGCGTACTAATGCATTTTCGTAAAAGCGAAAATAAAGCACACTCGCCAGTGGTAAAAGTAAAATAGACAGTGTGACCAATAACAGCAGAGTACGTAGACGGTAAAGTTTTTTGCTCTTTGTTTCTGCTGTTGGCATATCTATTGGCATGGAGATAGTTTATAGCCAACGCCGTGTAGTGTCTCAATAATTATTGCACACCCCGCATCAGAAAATTTTGCCCGTATATGGCGAATATGACTATCAATGGTTCGGTCGCTCACATGAATATTATATTCGTAAGCACTGCTCATAATGGCATCACGACTATAAACTTTGCTAGGGTAGCGTGCCATTTGTTTGATAATCGCAAACTCTGTTGCAGTCAGTGATATGGCTGTCTTATCCCACCAGATAGCATGTTGTTCGTCATCTATTTTTAGCTTGCCATGCTGGATAATATGGTTAGAGGTAGGAGTAGTGCGTGGCTGCAATCGTTTAAGAATGGCATTAATACGCGCGACCAATTCGCGTGGGCTAAAGGGCTTGGTAACATAATCATCTCCTCCAAGCTCTAATCCTAAAATACGATCAATTTCATCGTCGCGTGAAGAGAGGAATAATATGGGCGTTTGTGATGTTTTACGTAACTCGCGGCACAGCTCTAAGCCATCCATTTCTGGCATATTAATATCTAATACAATTAAATCAATCTGAGGATTTTGTTGCAGTAGCTCAAGAGCTTCACGTCCATCCGCTGCATGTAGAACTTGCATATCTGCTTTTTCTAAGGCAAAAGCAATAACCTCTCGGATATGAGCATCATCGTCTACAATTAGGATATTAGCTTTCATATTGATGTTCCTAGTATTCCAACAAGTTAAGTTTGATGGGTACAGTTTTTGTTATTCAGTTGCTTAAGTATGATACACACTATATTTTCTGACCATAAAACATATCACTATTTCTTGTTGGAATATATTCACCGCTAAGGAGCTTTTTTATTAACTTTACTCTTTCACGGTTATGTTTAGGCTGATTTTTTATATTGAAGGTTTTTGGTGCTAAAAGCATTGCGACGATAGATAAATACTCTGTTTCATTAAGCTCCTTAAATTTTTTTTTATAATATATTTGTGATGCTTTATCAAAACCTCGAACTTCTTTCCCATTAACAGTACCCAAGTAAGCAGTATTGATAAAAACAGTTAGTTGATCATGCTTTGAAATCATTGGTGTAACAGCAAGCCAAGCAATTAGCGTTTGTTCAATTTTTTTAAAGCCTTTAGTGAAATTCTTAAAATAAAGATACTTAACCATTGCCTGTGTAATTGTTGTTACACCTGCTCCAGGGGTTGTAAAATCAAAACCATTATGTTCGTAAAATTTGGGATCTTCCACAGCGAGTAGGGCATTAATTTGATCTTTTGATAAGTCTTGCAGCTTTATTTTAATATTTTTGGGTTGTAGGGCAGAGGAAAAAATAGCTTTTGTTTCTGAGCGTGCTTTTAATACTGCAAAAGTTTCATAGGAGGATAGAACGATTAAGGCAATGAGAAATATTTTTATGAAAAGTTTCATTGTATGACCTTGATGATTAAAAAAGTGATGCATTTGATATTTTTATTAGATTTATTCTAATGAAATATTAAAAATAAGTGATGTGATTTAAGAGGAAAAAATTTGCAAAAGTTGTGCAGGGTAATAACTAAAATCATAAAGACTTATAAGTACCCAAACAAAATTAATTTAACAAAATTTAGTTTCCTGTTTTTTGATATTCAAGGCATTGCGACGAGAGCATAGTGGGCTATGTGACCAAAGCAATAACGAAGAAGATCAGAAAA
>JALVDG010000067.1 GCA_027009095.1 Thiotrichaceae bacterium | reverse complement strand
ACGCAAAAGAAAGTAAGTCGTAGCCCTGTTACGAAATAGAGTATAAAGAACCTAAATTTAAAAGGGCTACGAAAACCTTCACTGATATTTTAAAGAGTGACTCGTAACATCAGTTAATAAAAAGTGTGTGGTGATAAGCCTTTTCTAATACAATCGTGTGAGATTTATGAGAAGTCTATTCAGATACTTCTCTCTTTTGCACCTATAAAATAAAGGTAACTTTGCGTATGGGAACAGTAGTAAACAGTTTTTTGTCTGAATTTAAAGATCGTTTTACTCCCTATACAGAATGGATTGGTGATTTAAAAAAAACTGATATTCTAAAAGCTGATTTGATTGCAGGATTCACTGTCGCCTTAGTGCTTATCCCACAATCAATGGCCTATGCACAATTAGCGGGTTTGCCGCCCTATGTAGGACTTTACGCTTCTTTTTTACCTGCAATTATTTCCGCAATATTTGGATCATCTCGACAGTTAGCGACAGGGCCCGTTGCAGTTGTTTCCCTGATGACCGCAGCCGCTTTAGAGCCACTCGCTGCTAGTAACCCTGAAGGTTTTTTAATCTATGCGGCAGTACTTGCCTTGATGGTTGGTGTATTTCAGTTATCTTTGGGCTTATTGCGCTTAGGTGTATTGGTTGATTTTTTATCACACCCTGTTGTGGTTGGCTTTACAAATGCTGCGGCTATTATTATCGCCACCTCTCAGATAAGTAAATTATTTGGTGTTGCATCAAGAAAGGAAGATCACCATTACGAAACAATGTGGAATCTAATTCAAGATTTACCACAGACACATATGCCCACTTTGGCAATGGGTGCGCTTGCCTTATTCCTATTGATATACCTTAAAAAAGTTGCACCTAAACTACCTAACGTATTAATTACCGTTATGATCACTACATTGCTAGCTCGGAGTTTGAACTTTGAGTCACTAGGTGGTGCTGTTGTGGGAGGCATTCCAAGTGGCTTGCCAGATTTCGCAATACCAAGTTTTAGTTTCTCTGATGTAAAAGACCTAATTATAGCATCGATGATTATTGCTTTACTTGGTTTTGTAGAAGCAATATCAGTTGCTAAAGCCATTGCTTCAGAGACACGTCAACGTCTATCTGCCAATCAAGAATTAGTCGGACAGGGACTTAGTAATATTACCGCAGGATTATTTGGCGGTTACCCTGTATCAGGTTCATTTTCACGCTCAGCAGTCAACTTTGCAGCAGATGCGAGAACAGGCTTTTCATCAATCGTAACAGGTATTTTAGTTGGTATAACATTGCTCTATTTAACACCACTGCTTTATCATCTTCCACAAGCAACCTTAGCAGCGGTTATTGTAATGGCAGTAGTCAACTTAATAAAAATCAAGCCAATTATGCATGCTTGGAAAGTGCATCCTCATGATGGCGTTATTGCTGTTGTAGTATTCGTCGTCACTTTAGTCTTTGCCCCTCATCTAGAAAAAGGAATTATGATTGGAGTATTGCTATCGTTAGGTCTATTTTTATACCGTACAATGACCCCAAAATTTGTTGAAGTAGTACGTCATGCAGATGGTACTTTAAGAGACGCAGCAAGATTCAATCTTAAAAAAAGTGATACCCTATCTATATTCCGCTTTGATGGTCCACTTTATTTTGCTAACTCAGGCTATTTAGAAGGAAAAATATTAAATAGTATTGCCGATAAGCCAGCGACTAAAGTTGTAATACTTGATCTGGAAGCAGTTGATGAAGTTGATGCAACAGGTGAAGAAACTTTAGGACGAATAGCCGAACAACTAAATGCGGTAGGCATTGAGTTTTATATAGCAAGATCTAAAGTAAATGTATTCAATGCCTTATCTCGTTCTGGTCTTGTTGAAAAAATTGGTAAAGAACGTTTCTTTAGAGAAAGAACCGAAGCTTCTCTTTATGCAAAAGAAAAATTAGGTGATGAAATTGATATTGAACCTATACTTAAAACTCTATAGTTCATCGTTTGAGTTCAGCTAATTTAGGAAGGCATATGAAATAACTTCAACATTTAAATGGCTCAACAGGTTTAGTTCGATGATTTAAAATTAGTTACAATTTTTACACCTGAATCCGTGAAGTCACGGATTCAGATCTATTTAATAGACGCTTAAAGATATATCAATTCATCTGAAATTTTTATAGGTATAAACTATACAATGTATCAAAATAACCTCAACACCAGTAAAAAGAGGAATTTTTATGAGTCAAACAAATAACAATATGCTTTTAAATATCGTAAGCCTAATCGCAACAATTGCATTAATTATTTCTATTAATATCAACCTAGATCTAAGTAATTTATTTTATATGTTTGGTGGTTCAAGCCAAGACGGATCAATTGTTAATGGTCGGTTTAATACCTTTTTTCTCTCTAGCTTAGGTATCGTGAGTGCGATTATTTTTATTACTTATTTACTCATTGTAAGATGTCAAACGAATTTAGCTAAAATACTATTAACAACTGCTGATATTTTCTTGATAGGAATGGTTTTTAACCTAACACAAGAAAGAGTATTACATACCTTTATTTCGGACACCCATATTAGTGATATCGAAAACACTGCACCCGATGCAGGAAGTATTTTTATGGGGACATCTGACACAACTCTACTTGTGATTGTGCTAGTTCATGTCGTTATTATGCTTATTAGTATTATTCGTACCTACAAATCAAAGAACACTCATGTGCAAGATAAAGCAAGTGCTTATGATTAACAATATTACATTGCTAATGTAGATAAAAATATGTAACTACTCAACATAACCAGTATGCTGATCAAATTGCAGCCTATTTTGTTCGAATTCAAGGAAAAAGAGCGGAATTAATGAGCATAAATGAGCATTTTTAACATAGAAATCGGGCAAAATAGAGAGCAAGCAGAATCGTCGTTACGATTAATTTTGCGCGAGTTTAGCTATACCCTTAAGTCCTCTTTTTTTAATAAATAATAAACAACTCCTAAAATTAAAATAACAAAGCCTAAAGCAAATAACTTCTCTGACTTAGTTGTTGCAAAGTCTAAAATAATCAGTTTTCTAGTTAAAGCCAACATAGCAATCATAATCACACCGCGTGCCTGAATAATATGCGAGTGTCGTTCAATCACCTTGAGAATCGAATGCTTAAATTCTAAAGCGATCAATAAAGTCATAATCATGCCAAATATAACCTGAAAAACACCATGATCTAGAGGAGTAAACAAAATATCAGCAATAAGTAGGCTAATTACTTCTCTTACTAATTGGAGTAAAGCAAAAACAATGATAATACCAATAATAGTACTAAGTATTAATGCTATAGTATGTTCAAAGCGCTCATATAATGTCATTACTGCCCAATACTTTCTTGTATCAGAGCGTGGGACACACTGTCTTTCTTCTATTTTTTTCATATTTTAAAGCACTTGTTAATTTAAATTCATTTTACAAAAGTTCAACTTGAACTCGAACAAAATAAAGCACAATCTGAGTAGCTACTTTTATTCCAGCATAAATTTGTGGGGTTGTATGCACTTCTGGATAGATAATCATTTAGCATTTCGTAAAGAACCTCTCTTACCCTATTTATTAAAGAGCATAATCCCCACTGCATCCGACATATTTTTGATGTTGTAGAGGTTTCATATTTCCTTTATGGATATACTCAAGGCATACTAATGTCATAGTTTTTGATTTAATTCAGTTTTGCATCGCTTATATTGTCTTGAATATAGGTTAGCACGTCTTTTTACTTTTTTAGCAGCGCGTAGCAACCATGCTTTATGTCGATAGCTTTTTCTTTTGTAATCTCCCCATCCTTCATGATAATTCAGGTATTGATGCTGGGCATTGTATTTTGACACTTTATTGATATTGTGAGTTTTATGTATAAACCATCCCATAAAATCTATCGAATCTGCAAAGCTACTACGGCTTGCGAAAATACTATTAGTTTCTTTTTTATAATCATCCCACGTAAAATCAAGTGCCTGTGAAAAACCATAAGCAGAGCTAGCGCGTCCTATGGGTATAAAGCCTAAGAAAGTTTGCATAGGTGGTTGGGCATCTTGACGAAAGGAGCTTTCTTGAAACATCATCGCCATCGGTACGGTAAGGGGAATATTCCATTTTGCACTGGCACTTTTAGCAGCACGATACCAATGCGGCTTCTCTTTGAATATTTCGCAGATATTTTGTGTGTTTCGAGGTTGCGGCTCGTCACTAAGTAGCAGCCAAGTAAGCAATACCAGTATGCCAATAAGGGATACTTCCAATAAATTCCGTTTCATAAGAAAGTCTGTCTTGTTTAAGTATTATCTATTTTAGACTGTTCTATTTTTTGTGCAAAGATTATGTTTTTTATTAACCTTCATTTCTTAGCTAATATTTTTTACTACACCGTCGATACCAATAGATAAGGCGAATAAATCAGCATAGGAAAAGATAAATTTTTTCCTTAGTTCCCACGCTTCAGCATCAACTAATATAACGAATAATTAATTAATCATCTTTGCTGTATAAGATTTAAAACGGTTGGTTTCAACAAGACTGTTATGGCTTATAAATTTCATAACAGATTCTTTTCATTGAATTTTTCTGCTTTTTTGCTTACGAGTGCTTAAGGGGAAACGCCATAAGGAGTAGAGAATCCTTGACGCAGGAGCGTCAGGCATAAATTCCCACGCTGGAGCGTGGGAACTAGAGAATGCCAGT
>JALVDG010000066.1 GCA_027009095.1 Thiotrichaceae bacterium | reverse complement strand
GGCAACGCTGGTGGAAGTGGTAATGCAGGTGGAAGCAGCAACACAGGCGGAAGTGGTAATGCAGGTGGAAGCAGCAACACAGGCGGAAGTGGTAACGCAGGTGGAAGCAGCAACACAGGCGGAAGTAGTAATGATGTAGGTGGAAGTCATCATCACTCACATGGTCATCATCATAGCCATACCTATACTGATCATTATTGGCAGGGAGAAAAAGGCGAGAAGGGTGACAAAGGCGATAAAGGTGATACCGGCGCAACTGGAGCTAAAGGCGAAAAAGGTGACAAAGGTGACACTGGTATGAAAGGTGAAAAAGGTGACACTGGCGCAACTGGAGCCAAAGGAGAAAAAGGCGACAAGGGCGATAAAGGTGACACTGGTATGAAAGGTGAAAAAGGAGAAAAAGGAGATAAAGGAGATAAAGGAGATAAAGGAGATAAAGGAGATAAAGGAGATCCAGGTGCACCTATGCCTGTGATGCTTCAGCCTGGTGTTCACATGGGTTCAGATAGCAATGGTCATTCTGTTAAGTTGAAAGATTGGGATGGCGCTAATGACTCTACTGTTACCTTATGGAAGTCCTTTGATGGAGCAGGTGATATCCAATTGTTCGACTTCACTAAGCAAGCCGATGGATCTTGGTCTGCATCATCAGGTCGTGAGTGGATTTTTGGTCAGGGTTGGAGACCTTTAATCGATGCTAATGGTGATGGTTCTGTATTTAGAGTTGGAACACAGAATGATGATGGTTCATTCTCATTCTGGGCAGATCAGTCATGGGATCGTCCTGGCTTTGAAGGAACGCTTAACTAAGCGAAAGTTTAAATAAGATTTTTTTATTTAAATGAAAGCCCGTTACTCTTTGGAGTAGCGGGCTTTTTTTATTCTGAAAAAACAATACTCGATATGATGCTGATCAAATTGAAGTTATAGGAGTACTAGGCGACCCCTTTTACAAAACGTGCAATCCGCTTTCTGGCTCGCTCTGTGAGGGTAATATAAAGTAGTTGATGTACTTACTATTCAGTTGGTCAGATTAGTTTTGCTTCGTATCGTTAATCAGGTAATCATTAGACTTAATCTGTGCATAAATAATTAAAAAGTATATGGGGGCACAACACTTTTAAGTGTAATGAATTTTTTAAAGAAAAATACAAGCTTTAAATAATTTGATAAGTGTATTGCTGCTAATAGCAGGATACATTGTTTGTATCTATAGGTATTTAAAAAAATGATAGTACAAAAAAAAAATTACAAACCTATAAGTCTAAAGCGTTATAGCAGTATTCAATTGGTATCTTGGAAGAATTTGCTTGCATCTAGATCCGGAGATATTCAGTTTAGCTTGGAAGAGGAAGATGCTTCTTATCGAGTGTTAATGCGCTCAGAATTGCCAGAAATTACTCAGAATTCGATTGGATTATTAATTGAGATAGAGGGAGTTTCTGCGGCTTTATGGCTTTCATCTTGGCCCCTAATTGATCGTATTCGGGAGTATATAACAGAAAGTAAAATTAAAAACTTACCATTAGAATTAAGAGCAGAGTTGCTAGAAGCTGCATTAGAACCGCTACTGTCTTCTATTAGTGCTCAGCTTGATATAAAAATTAATGTCTTAAATTTTTTTAAAATAAAGCCGAATGATATTAATGATTTTTCAATTGCTTTTAAGATAACCGAGAATGAAAAAAATAATATAGACGCAATATTAGTACTTAATAAAAAATTAAAACCTATTGTTGAAAAGCTAATAAATAAATGGCCCACCTTTTACTACACCCCTGATTGGAATAATCATGTCACAACGGTTTGGCTTGAGGTAGGGGTGATGACATTACCGGTTTCTGATTTAGAAGAAATAGAAGTAGCCGATGTAATTATGATGGATACCAGTGAGAGCATTATAAATCAAGATATACACTTGAGGCTTATATCAGGGGAAAGGTTTAAAGCCAGTATTAATGACGAAAAAATAACAGTGAAATCAGGGGTGATAAAAATGTCGAATGATAATGAAAATGATGTAGCAAATGTAGGTGATTTACCAGTGAAATTAACTTTTGATATTGGTGATTTAGAGTTGCCGTTTCATGAAATAGAATCGCTTACATCGGGATATATTATTAATTTAGAAAAACCTTTTGCAGAGGTAGTTAAAATACGCTCTCAAAATAGAGTAATAGGAACAGGGGAACTAGTTGATATAAAGGGTAAAGTAGGAGTACGTATTATCTCTTTATTTGGGATGCGTAGCGATGGATAGCTTTCCTAATCCTATCGTTTTAATTGGTGCGCTGACTTTGCTGGGGTTAGCTCCATTTATTGCAATATTAACCACCTCTTTTGTTAAAATTGTTATTGTTATTCATATGGTTCGTAGTGCTTTGGGTTTGCAACAAGCACCTCCTAATTTAGCGATTAATGGCTTGGCAATTATTTTGTCGATGTATGTGATGGCTCCTGTTGTTATGGACTCTTATGAACGCTTTAATACACATAATGTTAGTTTTAACGATATAAAAAATCCTGACCTAGAAGATGCTTTAAAGGATAGTGCTACCCCTTTTGAAAACTTTTTGTTGAAGCACTCTAGCAAGCAAGAGCGCAATTTCTTTGTGCAGACCACTAGAAAGATCTGGCCTAAAAAATATTCGGCTACTGTGACAGAAAGAAATTTGCTTATTTTAATACCTTCTTTTTTGGTTAGTGAATTGACATCAGCCTTTCAGATAGGTTTTTTACTGTATCTGCCTTTTATTATTATCGATCTGATTATATCCAATATACTAATTTCAATGGGGATGATTATGGTATCGCCTATTGTTATATCGTTGCCTTTTAAGGTGTTGTTATTTGTTTTGGTTGATGGATGGGTGCGTTTAATTCATGGGCTTATTTTGAGTTATCAGTGAGGGGGTTGATATGTCACAAGAAATAATCACACACCTTACTTCGCAAGCTATGCAGTTGGTGCTGTACCTTTCTTTGCCTGTATTAATTGCAGCTACCGTTGTGGGTTTAATCATTAGTTTGTTTCAGGCTTTGACCTCAATTCAGGAGCAAACCTTGCCACATGCTTTTAAGTTAGTGGCAGTTATGCTTTCAATCGCTTTTACTGTTCGATGGTTGGGACCAGAGTTATATGATTTTACGATAAATGTGTTTAATGAATTTCCGCGTTTACCTAAATAATGGATGGAGTTAGCTTATTTTCGCAAGGGGAGATTTGGTTATTAGCTTGGTTCCTGACAGTGCCTAGAATCCTAGGTGCTTTTTTGGTTATGCCTTTCTTAAATAATACGGTTCTGCCTGGTTTGGCACGCAATGGAATTATTGTGGTTTTGTCTGTTGTCGCAGTGCCTATGACCTTTGAGCAAATAAAAGATGTGCCCATGGAGGCGTTTTATATTGTTGGTATTCTCATAAAAGAAGTTGTACTTGGTTTTATAATGGGGTTTATGTTTAGTATTCCTTTTTGGGCAGTCAGTGCCGCAGGATATTTTATCGATATGCAGCGTGGCACCATGAGTGGTGAGCAGTTTGCTGCGGTAATTGCCGATCAAACATCTCCTTTGGGTAATATATTAACATTAATGTCTGTCACACTACTGTTTGCTTCGGGTGGTTTTTTGCTTCTATACGAAGTTTTAGTGCTGAGTTATCAGTCGTGGCCAATTGATCGTTTTTTTCCAACATTTCATATGGATTCTGCGATCGTCTTTTTGCGTCAGTTTGACTTATTAATGTATACAGCGGCACTACTGGCAGGTCCAATTGTTGCCATTATGTATTTAATAGAAATTGGTGCTGCACTTATTGGTCGTCAAGTACCCCAGCTTAATGTTTTTCTTCTAACTATGCCCATTAAAAGTGGTGTAGGCATGTTGATGCTTATTTATTATGTCACTTATATTGCTCATTTTATGCAGGAAAAATTTCTTCATTTTGGGGAGGCATTTCAAGTGCTTGAAATGATTCTTAAGTGAGTGAAGATAAAGACAGTAAAACGGAAGAACCCACATGGAAGAAACTCGAAAAGGCAAGGGAGAAAGGTCAAGTTGCCCGTAGTGAAGAGTTTGCCCCAACCGTCATGTTTGTCTTTGCTGTTATATATTTCTGGTTCGGTTGGGATTGGTTGTATGGACAGATAAAAGACGTGTTTACCTCTATCTCTTTTATTTACACAATGGAGTTTAGAATGGCATTAGATAATATTATCGATGCTGTTTTAAGTAAGGTTATTTTTTCTATTATGTTGCCATTCTCCTTGCTAATGCTATTTGCAGGAATATTAGGGAATGTGCTGCAAACAGGTTTGTTGTTTTCAGTTGATCCTGTTATTCCTCGGGGTAGTAAAATTAGTCCTATCAAGGGTTTTGGCAGAATATTTTCGATAAAGCAGGTCGTCAAAACACTTTTTTCTTCTCTTAAAATTATCGGGATGAGTATTATCATCGTTTATATCGTGCGCCTCGGTGTGCGTGAATATATGCATGAACTCTCACAGTGTGATGTTAGTTGTCAGATGCTAGTTTTTCAAAGTTTACTAAAAAAACTTATTATGATTTTGCTGCCAATTCTAATTATTGTAGCATCAATGGATTTTATGTTTCAGCGTATACAATTTTTGAAAGAGCAACGTATGACAAAAGAAGAAGTCAAGCGTGAACATAAGAATCAGCAAGGTGATCCTATTATCAAAGGAGCGCGCCGTGCAGAGCAGAGAAGGATGTTAGATCAAGATGCTATTCAGCGAGTAAAAGAATCAAGAGTAGTGATTGCAGGAGTCAGTTTGGCTATCGCTTTAAAATATGACGATGAGCTACCGCTGCCAATATTACTGGCTATAGGCAAAGATAGGATGAGTTTTAAAATGATAGAAACGGCTAAGATAGAAAAAGTAAAAATAGTTGCAGACCCAGCACTGGCAGAAAAGCTTTCAACAGATGGAACAATAGATCAATACATTCCCTCCTCTACAGTTAAAGCCGTCGCACAAGCCATTAGACAGGCAAATGCCGACTCCTAAAATTATCAGTATTAGCTTCATTTAGTACTCCAATAAATTTGTTTGCTCGATATCTATCAAGCTAAATTTATTGGAATACTAGGTTGTTACCTCTCTTTTTTGACTTTATATGTCCCTCAGTTCTTTTTAAATGTCATTTGGTCAGATGTAACTAGCTATAGACCAGATTGAAGTTTGATAATCGACATTATGGTTTTTGTGATAAGGAGTATGCAATGCTCCTAATATAAAAATATCTTTTCGAAAATATCATGTATATAAATACAAACAAAAACCTAGTACATCAATCACGTTATATTGCTTCTGCAGGGCGAGCCTGAAAGTGGTCATTCGCGTTGTTGCACTTTTTGTGAAGAGAGTAATCATCCACTGTAAAGTGTGCTTAAGTGGTTAACTGCTTGATAACTCTTTGTACTGTCAACATAACGTGATTGATGTATTAGAAATATTTCGGAGACAAAAAATTAGTACTTTATCTGACAAATGGGCTGAGCAAAAGCGATTATTTAGAGATGGTTATTTTCAGTATATTAATCCTAAACTAGGGAAATTAAGGGAAAAAGCAAGCGATCATAATTTTTTAAAACGTCTAATTTTTCCTGATGATTTTTTTCTGTGGTTTGGTATTGCTGCGGGTATTACAGGTCTGTTGTTATTATTAGATGCAAGTTTATCTTGGTATTGGCAACTATTTTTATTAGTCATTATAACTTTTTTGGCTCCAATTATCTTTCGCTTTATTAAATCGATTTTTGGGAGTGCTGATCATGTATTAACGGTATATCCAGGAAAAAATCATATAGGGAAAAGAATCACCTTAGAAAAAGCGATAGAAAATGGTAAAGGTGAGCATGTATTACAAGGTGAGTCGTGGACTTTGAAAGGTGATAATTTACCTGCTGGGACAAGAGTTAAAATTGTTGCAGTTAAAAAAAATATTTTATATGTCGTAAATGCAATGGGTTCGTTTGAAGAAGAATAGATCTTTTTAAATTGCAATTTTGGAAGAATGTATTTAGAGCACTGCCAATATCAATTAATGTTATTTGCAGTGTTAGTTACTTCAACCACGTTATATTGATGGGTATAAGACAAAGCATGGATTGCAGACAATGGTAGCTCCCTCGTCAATCCACTTCCCCCCTAATTTTTAGGTATTTCAAGTTAAAGGATTAAGTGAAAGTGAAAGTATATGAAACAGTCTATTCGACAGTTGTGATGCCAAATAGTGCTGTTGACGCAGAAGTTGCTTTGCAGCTAGATAATGCGCTATCTAATATAGCTTTGCCAATTAATGGTCGAGTGATTGTTGACTTAGAAGATGCATCTTATATATCGGCAAATGGTATTTGTGTATTGCTTGGCAATTATGCAAAGAAGAGCCAACAATATAAATTAGAGCTGCGAAATACAAATGAAAATGTTGGAAACTTACTATGTACGGCAGGTTTAGGGAATTTAATCACTTAGGTAACTGATGTTAGGCAGTTGCTCTTTAAGAATATCAGCGAGAGTTTTCGTAGCCTTTTTAGTTTAAGTTCTTTTGCTCTATTCCGTTAGGTAACTATCTTGGCTAATGTTCCGACAAACCCAACTTGTTGAAGTAGTGGTACATTGAGTAGGTCGCCATGATAAATATAACAAAAAAAGGTGTATAGATGTTAAGTGATAAGACACAGGATATGTTATTAAAAATAACAAGTAGGAATGATATTGTTCTTGCTGTGTTTTTAGTTTTGATCGCATTTATGATGATCTTACCTATGCCCACATTTATTGTGGATATCCTAATTGGTATTAATCTTAGTGGCGCTATATTGCTACTTATGATTGGCGTTTATATGCCTTCGCCTCTCTCCTTTCCAGCCTTTCCAGCTATTTT
This sequence comes from Thiotrichaceae bacterium, assembly GCA_027009095.1. GTDB lineage: Bacteria > Pseudomonadota > Gammaproteobacteria > Thiotrichales > Thiotrichaceae > JAGLBW01. The sequence goes on along the minus strand of JALVDG010000066.1, from coordinate 8,549 downwards.
GTTATTAACTACTTTATTTCGTTTGGCACTGAGTATATCGACGACGAGACTTATTTTATTGCAAGCTGATGCTGGGGCAATAGTAACAACGTTTGGAGAGTTTGTTGTAGGCGGAAACATTGTTGTTGGTTTTGTTATCTTTTTTATTATAACTATTGTGCAGTTTATCGTTATTACTAAGGGCTCAGAGCGTATAGCAGAAGTCAGTGCAAGATTCTCTCTTGATGCTATGCCTGGTAAACAAATGAGTATCGATAGTGATTTACGCTCGGGTGTTATCACTATGGATGAAGCTCGTTTACGTCGTAGCCGTTTAGAACAAGGTAGTCAGCTTTATGGTGCGATGGATGGTGCGATGAAGTTTGTAAAAGGCGATGCTATTGCGGGTATGGTCATTATCTTTGTTAATATACTGGGCGGAATTGCGGTTGGTATGATGCAGCATAACCTCACTTTTGCAGAAGCGGGGTCTGTTTATTCGATTTTAACCATTGGTGATGGTTTGGTATCACAAATCCCTGCCTTATTTATTTCTATTACTGCAGGAATTATTGTTAGCCGAGTCACGACTGATGATGATAATAATTTAGGTCAAGATATTGGCGAGCAGATGATGTCACAACCGAATGCACTATTAATAGCATCGGGCGTTGTGTTTATCATGGGGTTAATTCCAGGTTTTCCCTTTATCGTGTTTCTCTTTTTAAGCTTTGTGTTTGGCTTAACGGGTGTATTAATGCGTCGATTGCAGGAGCATAAATTCCAAGAAGTAGGAGGTACTTCACTTATTGGTGCTAATGCTGCAGACCAAGAGCGTTTCGCAGCAATAGAGTCATTAAAAACATCAGATGATGAACCTGTTTCTCCCGTTTTAGTAGAGCTGACGGATGAGGCTCGACTGCATTTATCTCCTGAAGATCTTCATAATGAATTTACCGCTGTTCGCCAGAATTTTTATCAAGATATGGGTATACCTATTCCTGGTATTCGCTTTCGTTTGCTCGAAAATATGAAAGATGAATATAAAATATTTATTCAAAGTATTCCTGTTGCCCAAGGTTATCTTGGCTTTGGACATGTTTTTGTCAAAGATTCACCAGAATCTCTGGAGAGCAAGCAAATACCGCATGAGTCAGGTGAAGATTTTTTACCAGGTTTGCCAACTGTTTGGGTATCACAAGAGCAATCTGAAAATTTAAAAAATCAAAAAATTCAAACACTCAAGCCCGCACAAATACTTGCATTTCATTTAGCCTCCTCTTTACGGCAACATGCTTCACAGTTTGTGGGTGTACAGGAAGTACATGCTTTATTTAATAAGTTGGAAGCTCAAGGCTATGCCGAATTAATTCGAGAAGCGCAACAGCTGGTTTCTTTGCCTAAAATTACCGATGTGATGAGACGTTTAGTTTCAGAGGGTATTTCTATTCGTGATTTAAGGCAAATACTCGACTCTATTATTGAGTGGGGTGAAATAGAGAAAGATCTGTCGGTATTAACAGAGTATGTACGTATGGGGCTTAAACGCCAAATCAGTCATAAATTTTCTAATGGTACATCTGTGTTACCAGTGTATTTACTAGAGCCGGAGGCAGAAGATGTGCTTAAAGCAAGTATTCGTCAACTACCAACAGGTTCTTATCTCGCGATAGAGCCTGCTGCTTCAGATAAATTAATGGAAACATTAAGGCTTAATGAGGAAGAGGCACAAAAGGAAAATGATTTAACAGCGCGTCCTGTGGTGTTGACATCAATGGATTTACGTCGTCATTTAAATAGCTATTTTTCTTCAAAAATGGCAAATATTCCTGTGCTTTCATTTCAGGAACTCACTTCTGAGGTAAGACTAAGACCTCTCGGACGGCTGAAAATATCAGATTAACTTGAGTCATCATTCTTAATTTATCGTAACTACTCAGCATAATTCAGTAATTGCTCAGATTGAGTTCTATTTTGTTCGAGTTCAAAGTGAAGGGCGGAGTTTATAAGTGTAAATGAGCACTTTCAATACAGCAATTAGACAACATAGAGTGCAAGCTGAGTAGTTACAATCTATCAAAGAATAAACGTATCACTTTAGAATAAAACAAGAATTTATGTCATTTTCAAAACTATCAAAATCATTGCTAAAAGCTATTGATGCTGTACCAGAGTTAAATCTGCATGGGCGTATTGTGCAGGTGGCAGGTACAGAGGTGCGCGCGATATTACCTCAAGCAAGAATTGGCGAGTTATGTATGTTAAAAAACACGACTTCCAATGAAACCACGCCCGCAGAAGTCATTGGTATTGATAGAAATGAAGTATTGTTAGCTCCGATTGGTGATATGCGTGGTATGTCAACAGGAACAGAAGTGATAGCAACAGGTAAGTCACTGCATGTTGCGGTTGGTGATGATTTAGTCGGCTGTGTGCTTGATGGTGTAGGTAATATTATTGATGCAGGTGGTCGGGATATAGCCAGTTTAAATTTAGACGCTAACTATCCTGTGATTGCAAGTTCACCTTCTCCTTTGTCAAGAGACATTATTAAGGAGCCAATGGGTTTGGGAGTAAAGGCAATGGATGGCTTGCTAACCTGTGGTGTAGGGCAGCGTATGGGCGTATTTGCAGGTGCAGGGGTTGGTAAAAGCTCCTTTATGAGTATGTTGGTTCAACATGCTGATGTTGATGTGAATATTATTGCGTTAATTGGTGAGCGTGGTCGAGAAGTGCGAGAATTTATTGAAGATGCCTTGGGGGAGGAGGGCATGAAAAAAACGGTACTTGTCGTGGCAACATCTGATAGACCTTCAATAGAGCGTTTAAAAGCAGCCTATGTTGCTACAGCTGTGGCGGAATATTATCGGGATCAAGGCAAAAGTGTTTTATTAATGATGGACTCTTTAACACGATTTGCTCGTGCGCAGCGAGAAATAGGCTTGTCAGCAGGAGAAGCTCCTGCTCGCCGAGGATTTCCTCCTTCTGTTTTTGCAGAACTGCCATTACTAGTGGAGCGGGCAGGTCGATCAGACAAAGGTTCAATTACCGCTTTTTATACGGTATTGGTCGAAGGTGATGATATGTCAGACCCAATAGCTGATGAAATTCGCTCTTTGCTGGATGGTCATATTGTATTGTCACGAGATTTAGCAGCTAAAAATCATTATCCTGCTATTGATGTATTGCAAAGTTTGAGTCGTGTTATGCCGGCCATAGTGCATCCGAAGCATGTTGCTAGTGCTGCCAAAATTCGCAGCCTTATGGCAAAACATAAAGATATTGAGTTTTTAGTTCGAGTGGGTGAATATCAAGCGGGTGCTGATCCAGAAGCCGATGAAGCTTTAGCTAAGATTGATGCCATAAATGATTTTTTACGTCAAAAAACAGATGAAAAATGTGAACCTTCTTCAACAATTCCTCAGTTAATGCAGCTGGTTTCTTAATGTCTTCTCTGGAGTTTTTATGAGTTTAGAAAAATTACAGGAGTTAAGAAAACGCCGTATGGAACGGGCTACAGTAGAGTTGCAAAATAGCAAAGATTATTTGCGGTTTTGTGAGAAAGATTTGGAAAAGAAATTTAATAAGCAAAACGAATATAATCAATGGCACTTAAGACATCGAGATGAGCTATTTGGAGATTTGCAATCAGGTATATTCGCGCCAGAGGATTTGGGTAATTACTTGGCTGACCTTGAGCGTATGAAATTTCGTAAAAAGCAATTAGAAGATGATCTAGAGACAGCTAAGAAAACATATCAACAAGCTAGACAAAGAGTAAGAGAAAAACAACAAGCCTTATCTTTAATTGTTAAAAAATTAGAAAAACTATCTGAGATTATCGAAATGCAAATGGAAGGCTTGGCATCTGAGGTTGATCGTAAAGAAGAAGATATAGTTGATGAGATTGTGGCTTTTAGAGCGAGTAGTTAGTTTTTAAATGACGGATGGATAATCATTTTAAACCTTTTCCTTGTGGTCATTTAACTTTTCGTGAAGAACTTCTCTTGCCCTGTATAGAGCATAGCTTCTTTCTAGAATATATCCATGATCACACGGTATCCGACAACTATAGTTTTATTAATTGCACTCGACGGACTCGGTGCAAGCATTAATCTAAAAGAAGCTATGTATTGGCTTCCAGTTGTCATTGCCTATGATTCTGCGGAACCTGACAATAAAAAAGCGGCATAGAGTCATCACTTCTATACCGCCATCATTATTTTTATTATTGGACTTTCGTCCTTTATTTATTGGTTTTCACCAATCTTAATTTTATACATATCCCTTATTGTTTCTTTTTGATAACTGCTAAGAAACGTGTTTGTGTGCCTCTCACAATGAGGACAGCAACAGGTCTATTTTTAGGCATATTTTTTGCTGCTTTCTTTAAGTCATCAGGGGTATTAATTGTTTGATTGTTAAATGATCTAATAATATCACCCGCTTTAAATCCAGCTTGTTCTGCAATACTGTTAGGTATGACTTTAGAAATATAAACACCATTGCCTTTTAGTTGAGCTTTAGTACGTTGTTTTTCATTTAATTTTGAAATTAATAAGCCTAAGCTTTCGCCATTATTGACTTTTGCTATTTCCTTTTTTTCTAGCTTCGCTTTGTTTTCTAACTCGCCTACTTTAATAGGAATGGACTTTTCTTTACCATTACGAATGAGCTTTACAGATACTTCGCTACCAATAAGGGTATCGCCAACTAATGGAGGTAAGTCCGATGCTGAACGTATAGGAGAGTTTCCATAAGCAATAATTACATCGCCTGGTAAAATACCTGACTTTTCAGCAGCACTATCTTTTTCGACTTTGGCAACCAATGCACCTTCAGGTGACTTTAGTTGGAATGATGTGGCTAACTCTTGGCTTAGGTCTTGAATATGAACACCCAATTTACCACGACTAACATAACCTTTTGTTTTTAATTGCTCCGTTACATTTTTAACTAAATTAGAAGGGATAGAGAAAGACACGCCCATAAAGCCACCGCTACGGCTATAGATCATTGAATTAACACCAATCACTTTGCCGTTTAGATCGAATAAAGGACCGCCTGAGTTACCAGGATTTACTGCTACATCGGTCTGAATAAAGGGTACATAGTTACCATCAGGAAGATGACGAGATAAAGCACTGACAATACCTTGTGTTGCAGTGTAATCTAGACCAAAAGGAGCACCAATGGCATATACCCATTGTCCTACTTTCAGCGTAGATGAGTCACCTAACTCTAATGCAGGTAGGTTTTTCGCATTAATTTTAAGTAAGGCAATATCGCTGTCTTTATCTGCGCCGATTAGTTTTGCAACTAACTCACGTTTATCACTTAATGTGACTTTTATGGACTCTGCATCTTTAATAACATGAGCGTTAGTAATGACATAGCCATCAGATGAAATAATAAAGCCAGAGCCATAGGCTTTGTCAGTAGGTCTTTTTTTGCGATAGCCTTTCGGTCTTTTTGAATGAGGCATCTGCTTAAAGAATTGTTGTAACTCTTTAGGAAGATTTTCTAGTTCAGAGGAGTAGTCATTGCTTTCACTAATCTCTACCTTAATATTAACAACTGCTTTACGGTTTTTCTCGATGAGTGTTGTTAAGTCAGGCATCTCTAATGCTTGAGCCTTTGAGAGACTAACGCTGATAATAGCTAGTGCAAAAAGCAAGCTCATAAAAATACGAGCAAGCGATTTTTTTGTTATTGATGAGGGTATGGTTTGTGTTATCAAAATATGTTCCTTTATTTATGAATCTGTAAATATGGTTACAGTCTTTCATATATGGTCTTACCAAAGCTTTTCCATAAGATTACGGAATGTTAATTAAGATCTACGAAAGAACGTACCGTATACTAAAATTATTATGAATATTTTATTAATAGAAGATGACTTACAAACGGCTTCCTTTATCCAGAAAGGTTTAAACGAAAGCGGGCATATTACAGATCACGCAAAAGATGGTGAAGAAGGTCTGCAAATGGCCTTAAATAATAAATACGATGTACTAGTGATTGATCGAATGTTGCCGCTACGTGATGGCTTATCTGTTATTAAAGAAGCGCGTAAACAAGGGGTCATTACTCCTGTTTTAATTTTAAGTGCTTTAGGTGAAGTGGATCATCGTGTGGAAGGTTTACAGGCAGGAGGGGATGACTACTTGGTTAAGCCTTATGCTTTTAGCGAGTTAATGGCTCGCTTGCAAGCCCTAATGCGTCGCTCGCAGCCAGTTCAGGAGCAGAGTATACTGACGGTGAGTGATCTTGAAATGAACCTAATCAAACACAGTGTTTCAAGGGGTGGCAAGATCATAAATTTACAACCACGAGAGTTCATTTTACTCGAACAGCTTATGCGCCATGCAGGAGAGGTAGTGACTCGTACCATGTTGTTAGAAAAAGTTTGGGGTTATCATTTTGATCCACAAACCAATGTTGTCGATGTTCATATCAGCCGTTTACGTTCAAAAATAGATCGCGAATTTGCAGTGCCGTTATTACATACCGTTCGCGGTGCAGGATATTCTTTGTATGACCCTGCGGAAGAAAATGAATAGCAATATCAAATAAGTTGTAATGAATCATATATCTCATTTTAGGCGATTACTCAATACCAATGCGTTTCGCCTATCGCTTATCTATGCTTTGTTATTTAGTTTAATCGCCTCGATTGCTCTATCAGTCATTTATTGGTTTGTTGCCGAGCAAATAAAACATCAAACAGATGAACGTCTGCAATTAGAAACTAATGTGTTGATGAATCGCTATTATACCAATCGTTTTGATGCATTAGCAGAAACCATTCAACGTCGTAATGCAGACTCTAGTACGACCTTTTTTATCTACGCTTTATTAGATCGCCGAGGGCGTGATATAGAAAAATCTTTTAATGCCGAATATATGACAGCAGATAGGCGACAAGCCTATGCTACCATGCCATTAGGTGAGATATCGCGCTTAATTCCCCGAACACAAACAAATGATCCCGCTCGTGTTTTACTTACAGTGCTCCCGAATAAACATCTATTGCTAGTAGGGGCTGATTTAAACCGTCAAAAACAGTTACTGAATAAAGTATTCGGTGTAGTGATTACTGCCATTGTCGTTATCTTTACGCTAGCCTTGCTTGGTGGCGTGTTAATGGGGCGTAGTGTACTAAAACGTATCGATGCAATACGCCATACAGCAGGGGAAATCATAGAGGGTGATTTAACCCAGCGGATGCCATTTACAAGTCGTAACAATGAATTTGACCGTTTAAGCATCGTCCTTAATCGTATGTTGCAACGTTTAGAGCAATCGATGCAAAGCATGCGGGAAGTCACTGATAATCTTGCTCACGACTTGCGTACACCATTGAATCGTTTGCGTAATCGCTTAGAATTAACACAGCTAAAAAATCCTGAGACGGTTGATTATCAAAAGGCACAACAAGAAGCGATTGAAGATGTTGATACTTTGATTAATACCTTTAACTCCTTATTAAATATCGCACAAACCGAATCAGGCACCAAAAAGAAGCTCGAAACCGTTGATATGTCAATGTTGTTGAATAGCATGGGTGAGCTATATGAAGTAGTTGCAGAAGAAGAAGATATCCAGTTTGAATCGCGGATAGATGAAAATTTAAGTGTTCAAGGCAATCAACAATTAATCGCACAAGCCCTAACAAATTTACTCGATAATGCCGTCAAATATACGCCTAGCAAAGGAAAAATAACACTGCATGCCAGCACGGACAAAGAATATCTTCATATAAAAATTAGTGATACAGGTTTAGGCATACCAGAAGAGCAAAGAGAGCATGTGTTTAAACGGTTTGTACGCCTAGATAATGCACGTAGTACTGTAGGCAATGGCTTAGGTTTGAGTTTAGTAAAAGCGGTGATGGATTTGCATGAAGCAGATATTCAATTAGCAGATAATCATCCTGGCTTAATTGTTAGTCTAAAACTACCTGTGCAAAGAGAAGACTGATTTCACCTATAAATTATTGATGCTTAAGAGTTTCAAACTCTGGACGTATATGACGTGATAATAGTTCTTTAACGGCTGTTTTAGGGTCTAAATTTTCGTGTACGATGCGATGAACCGCAGAACAAATAGGCATTTCGATATTAGCTCGTTTGGCGAGCAAGCCGATACAGCTTGATGATTTTGCGCCTTCTACCGCTTGACCTATTTCCTTAATTGCAGTTTCTGTATCCAGACCTTTTCCTAGTGCTAAACCTAGGCGACGGTTGCGCGATTGATTATCAGTACAGGTCAGTACAAGGTCTCCCATACCCGCTAAACCCATAATGGTTTCTGATTTTGCTCCCATACTTTTAGCTAAGCGCATTATTTCTGCTAAACCACGAGTGATAATAGCGGCACGTGCATTTGCGCCAAAGCCAAGCCCATCTGATATTCCAGCGGCGATTGCGAGTATGTTTTTTACCGCTCCACCTAGCTCTACGCCTAGAATATCATTACTTGTGTATACTCGAAAATTACCACTTTGAAAGGCTTTAGCGGTGCTATTGCTTAATATTTCGCTAGTTGTTGCCACAGTCATTGCGGTA